>CAYIYN010000021.1:0-19197 GCA_964367645.1 uncultured Bacteroidaceae bacterium | reverse complement strand
GCATTACTATGTTCACAAACTCCGGCAGCGTTACGGCGGCGGCACCCGACAGCTATCTCGGCGGCGTCATCGGCTTGATGTACGGCACAATCGACGGTTCACAAGGTGTGGGCAGCATCGTCACCGCCGAGGAGGGCTTCGTTACGTTTAGCAACAGCGGCGCACTCAATGCAAACAATTATGCGGGCGGCGTTATCGGCATGGCAACAGGCAAGGTGGACAATGCGCGCTTTATCAACACTGCAAGCATCACTTTTGGCGGAAACACGGCAATCGGCGGTGCGATAGGGTATATCACGTCAGGCAACGTTAACAATAAATACCCCGAGTTTGGAACCGTTCTTCCCGGCTTTAAACCTCCCAACGAAGGCGGCGTAGCCACCGAGTTCACAAACAATTATTTTGCGTATCAAAGTTCGACCGAAGGCGCAATAACCACCCTACAAGCCACGGGCTCAAATGCAGGCACAGTAATGGCAAACGGTAGTAATGGCGGAGTTGGCGGCGTTATCGGCGCTATCGACGCGTACGAAATCACCGGTGAAACAAAATGGAGCAACAACAATATGTTCGTGCGCGGCAACGTTTACGGCGGCACGGATACGAACAACGTCGACAGAGTCGGCGGCGTTGTCGGCAGCATTGACAACGCAACCGACGCTTCCGCCCCTTATATTACCATAAAAAATATGCTTGCTTATGAGTCCAACGTTTCGGGCGGACAGCACGTCGGCGGGATTGTCGGATACAACGGTTCGGGTTATACAACAAGCGGCGGAACTGCTTCCGTAGAAAACTGCTACTTCGTGCGCGGCGACGTCACCGGCACATCCGACCGCGGCGGTATAATCGGCTTTTCGGAAGGCACGTTCACCCATTCAAGTTATTGGGTGCAGGGCTTCACAAACGATCAAATTCAAAACTGTAGTCCGTCGAATATGTCCACTTTGACCGCAACTTGGAATTTGTTCATCACGGCGTCGCAATACGCAGCCAACACAAAGACAATTAATGTTGAAGGTGTTGACGTCGAGGTTGGCCTCGCCGATCTCGAAGGCGAAAACCGTGTAATGATTGACACCACCCAATACTTCACATGGGCGGCATATATAACGGCGTGGAACAATGTTGAAGAGATCGACTATGTCCAAAACGCAAACGGCGACTGGGGAACGTACACCGCAAACGGCGTTTCATATTCAACAGGCTCTGCGGCAACGGGATATTATTTTGTGTATTCAACATCCACAAACTTCACATATGGAACAGGTAACGACATCGACGTTTCAATGGATTTGGAACGTTGGAAGATAATTGCTCATACCACCGACAGCAGCATTAACTTGAAAAGCAGCCTTGTTTGGTTAAGTGACGACAATGCGAGCAACGATGCCGATGGCGACGGACTCGTTGAAGTATCTCGTATTTATGCAGTGGCATACGGAATTGATTACTTCAGCGAAACAACCAACGGCCGCTATTTGTATATTGCAGCCTTTACTCCGAGTGGACTCACAATTAATGTGCCTGCAGTTGTCGGCACCAACCAATTTTTCATTGACGCTGATGCAGCGTCTTCTGGAAACGTGCTCATTTTCTACAAAGCGGCGGTAATGGTCAATAACGTCATCTATAACGGCTTGGAAAGAGTTGTTCCCATAAGCGGCATGGGCGGTGAAAAACAAATTAATGAAACCACAGGACTTGACTATAAGACCACCTATTACCAATTACAAGACAGCCACACAGAAGATGAAATTACCCCTAACTTTGGCAAAGACGCCGGCAGTTACCACACTGAAGCGGTTATTTGGTATTATTCAAGCAACAGTCAAAAGGGTGTTTTGGGCAAAGTGGATAGCACAGCCGCAGGCGGAAGCGCGTTCCAGTGGACAATCAAAAAACGCACATTAGCCACAACATCATCTTCGGGGCACAACGGCTCCAATGAGTACAGTGGCTATTTCACCCACTATGCTGATGTTACAGTGTCCAACGCGGCTGACAACCAAACCAATCTAAAGTTCGGCACGACAAATTACGGCGACGCGAGTTACGTAGCCGAGTTCGATACAAGTGAAACAAAATCGACAAACGGATTGTATTACACAATGATTACATCCGGTGTTTCGCCGATTGCAGATGACTTGAAATACAACAGATACTCCGAAGATACCCCCATGGTGTATACCTATACCGTACGTTATTACGTCAAAAATGCAGGTAGTACTTCTCTGACTGTGAATTCCGCCCTTACGGGTACGTCAAGTCCGAATAATAACTATACTCTGACTTCAAAAACTTCTACCGTAACGGTCAATAAAGCCAATCTTACCGCAACGTTCACCATGACAGCGGGCACTTCGCCATACACTTACAACACCTCTCATCAGGGAGTATCAAACGTTTCGGTCAGCGGTTTTAAGGGGAGCGAAAATTCATCTCTTGTGACAGCGAGCGGAAACTATGTTTCCCTTAGCGCATTTTCTAACAACGCTTTGACTGTTTCAAGTGCAGGTCACGTCAACGGCAACACCACACACAGCATCGGCAGTCCGTACAGCGTGACTTTGTCCGTTTCGACAAGCGGAAACTATACCATTTCAACCAGTAGCACTGGATCCTCTAACTCGGTAAGCAAGGACTGGACGATTGTGCAAAAACAGATATCGTTTGGAGTTACTGCACCGACGGGCACTATCTATTATGACGGAACCAAACACTACTTTACGTTTACCATAACCGACGGAGGTGTAACGGGCCAAGGCAACAATTCAAGGATTTATTACAACGATACACTTGAAATAGATTTGTCATCTGTCGGCGGTGAAAGCACCTTCTTTACAAGTGCTGTCAATGCCGGAACTTATACGGTTGAAGCAAACGGCGCAGGCACGTCTATGCATGCCTACAGAACCGCCGCCACTTCGATAATCACCACCGGCAACTATACGTTCAGCAACACGGAGCAATCGGGTGCAACGGCGACGTTCACCATTTTGCCTTGCCCGATATCTATTACTTGGGACGGCACGAGTTATGTTTACACAGGCTCTCAGCGCGGCCCCGGCATTTCAAAAATTACCTATTATGCAGGTTTGTCCGGTACCGGAGTGCCGACACAGATTGAACGCACAAACGGAACGCTTACGACAAACGGCGACAACGGCACGTTCTCTGTTAATGGCGTGTTGCTCACGGAAACGTTAAGTTTCTCAATCGCGAATATAAGAAAGACAAACGCCGGCAATTATACAGCAGTATTATCAGGTTCAAGCGTCAGCGGAAGTCACGAAGGCGGAAACGCGGGCGCGACAGGCGGACCTGTGCTCGGAAACTATGAATTGTCGGGTAGTGATCTTGGAGATACCGGCGCGACGTCTTCACACGGTTATTCGATAACAAAATCGCAGGTTCAAGTTAAAGTCAACAATCAAACCACGAACTATATCATCGATAAGGGCTTTGACGCCAACTCTGTTGCAACGCTCAGTTCCTCGCTTATTACTTTTGAATCCACAAACGGCGGCGCCGCAACTCCCGGTGTTGCAAGCGTTGTTGCCAACTACCGCTTTAACAATGCAAACGTTTCAGCGGCAGGAGGCGTGTACGATATCAAAGTTGACGTGACCATCACCGATACATCCAACTACACCTATACGGGTGTTGTTGTCACGCCTGTCAAAGGCTCCATTGCAAAACGCGGTCTTACTATCATTCTCAACAACGCGACGGGTGGCAAACTATACAAGACGTTTGACAATTCCAATATGTTTGCTTCGTTCAACTCACCTTCTTCTCCTTTGGCCGGCACTGAATATAAGAGCGGCAGTTACCGCACGGGCAGAGGATTCACCGTAAGCAATCTTATTACGGGTACGGTGGAAATAGCCGCTGTATTTGTTGAATATCAAGCGGATAGAAGAACATTTGACACGTTTATCAACGGTGTCAGCATGATAAACGACGTTTATGATATATACAACGACTATATAGACGCCAAGTGCTTGCAATTCACTCTAACCGAAAGCGCGTACTCAGGCGGAAGCGATAACTACTTTATTCAAACAGTTAAACTTAAAGATAACAGCGAAGTAGGAACACAGACTGTTGCATCGCATAATGATAATATTGTCATAAAGGACAGCGGAAATACGTCCACAACCACGACCATAACTATCGGAGGAAATAGCTACAAAGTGCTTAATGCGACAAACTCGCCCACGATAGATATAACGATAAAAAAATATAGTGCGCAAGCTAATTACAGCAACACCACGCAAAGTTACGCCAATGCGGACAATACGTACAATAAAGACTGGAAACCCGTCGGCGGATCGCTCAATTTGCCCAGCGGTTGGTCCAGTAACGTTAAACTCGCCGTGTTGAACACCTGGCTGTTTGAACTTCCGCAAAATGTTTCCGGCTTCTCAACATACGACCAATATGCCAAATATACAAACACCAACAATCCCGACGGCATAACCTATTCCGCATACAAAACGCTGTACACCAACGGTCTGCTTGAAACGGGCACAAACGGCGGCTTCAGCCCGAACTTCGGCGAAAACTTAATCTACGCCAGAGAGATAAGCAAGTATACAAGAATATCCGGCACGACAGGCAATACCAACAGCGGCTTGCAAGCAAAACTTACGTCAACCAACGGTATGCATCTCAACGTGCAACTGCGCAATCAGCCTTCTTTGATCATCGGCTACTTCGTTGACAATCAAGGCTATGAGGTAGGTTCTCTTGCGGGTTTGTTGCTTGCAACCGAATATTATAAAGGCTCTCTGACACCTCAAAACGAGTCGGGCACTCTGCCCACAGAAAGCATACTTTACGTGCCCAACTGGCTTGCTGGTTATAACGGTCAAAACGGTGACAGCACAGACGGTGTTCCCTCAACTTATCCTGTATACAACGCTTCGGCGGAAGACCCTGAAAACAGAGATACAACGGCTTCAACACCGCAAAATACCACTTGGAACGAATACGTGGAGTTGTTCAGAGATTATCTCTATGACAAATATTACGCGCTGTCCACTTTAGAGCTGGAGGCAGACAAAATAGCACAAGCTCAAGCAATCGCAGATTCGCTTGAATTTTCGAGTTATATGGACGGCGCCGTAGAAAAGCCTGAATGCTGGCACTACTACATCGAAAGCGTCGTTACGACGGTTACCAATCCCTACACCCAGTTCGTGCAGGTATCGGATATAAGCGGTGTGTTTTCCGCTTCCGACATTTTGGTTTTGAACGAACAGTTTGGACTCAACAACTGGGGCGTCGAAAATTCGGACGGCGAAACGGCTTGGGTAAGCAACATCGTCGCAGTCGGCGTGGACGGCAGCACGGTGACTGAAGGCACTGCGGTCACAATTCTCGGTTCCTTGTTTGAAGGAACTTTCGGCGGTGTGTACAACGGCAACGGCTACACAATTGACGGATTGACAATTATCGCGGTTGTCGAAGCCAATGAAAGTTATGAAGCAACCCGCACATACAGCGCAGGTATGTTCGCCCGCCTCAGCGCAGGCGCCGACGTTTACGGCGTCAATCTCAGAAATCTCAACTTGCAGGTGTATGATTACGCAGGGAATTTGGGTGTTCTGAATGTCGGCGGACTTATTGGGCTTAATCAATCAACTCACAATATCACTGACGTATCGGTCCACGGGAACGTCAACGTATACGCATACAACGAAAACACTGTTGTAAACGTCGGCGGCATAATCGGATTATCTCTCGCCTCGGTAGTTGAGCAGTATTCCACTTATACGCCCACAGTCAACAATTCCATTTCTATGGTCACCTTGAACATAGAAGGCGGCGTTATCAACGCAGGCGGTATAGCCGGCGCAATGAAAAACGGCGAAGTGCTTGTGGACATAGTATCGATGTCTGAAGTTTATCTCAGAGCCGCAAGCGGAGAAGCTGGCGGATTTGTCGGTGAAATTGTTCCCGCAACGACGACGGCAACCACAAACAGTGAAACAGGAGTCACAACAGTAAGTTGGTATACCGGTTCGGCTCTTAGTTTGAACGCCGAAGCAGTGGCAAGCGTCCTCCCCACAACGAATCTCAATTCCGCATATTTGGTCAATGGTGTTTACACAGTCGACGGCACGACCTATACCGCCGTCAACAAAGCCATAGGCAATCAAAGCGCGACAGACACCTTAACGAGCGGACAAGGCGTGTACGCCAAGACTTATACCACACTGTATACGGGTTCGTACACGGCGTACCTCTACGACGGACGCTTTATCTACGTCGGAGTCAACTATTCAGATAATAGCGTAACGACTACAGTTGTTGGCAGCAAGGGAACATATGACGTGATGAGCGACTTCAACTCGCAGATACTTGACGAAAGCCAAGACGCAAACATAGATCGTTCTCGTCAGAGTCTGCGTTTGAAAGACGTCATTGACGTCTATCTGCTCGGCTATAAATTGACAAAGACCGCGCTGTCTACGTCCGAAACTCCTGTAGGTGTGGCACTGAAAACGGAAGCGGAGTTCTTTGGCACTTACGCTTATTCCAAGGCTCAAAGCAGTTGGGTTGTGGGCGAAGCCAATGGTACGGATACGAACCGCATAGGCATAGCCTATCAGACGCACGTTTCGCTGCTGAGAATGTTCAACTTTATGAACTTCAGCCTTAACCGCAACGTAACGTTCTACACAGGACACGAAAACAAAGCGGTAAACGAAGCGTTCAGCGGCAGTGTAGACAACGAAAAAACTGTGGACGAAGAAACAGTAACCTACACGATAAACGTCCGCACCTCAAGTCAAGTGACACTGGCGATGTTTGCAAATCAAACAACAACTCCTACTTGGCTGACAAAAGATAACGCCTAACCTAAGCATTGTCCAAAAAGCATAATAGGTGTATAATAACAGATAGAGTTGACAGTCAGAGGAACAAAACATATCTAAAGATGCAACAAAAAAATGAAACAGAATAATATGGCAGACAAAATAGGCGCAAGCGTAATTAAGAAAACGGCAATAGTGGTCGTACCGCTGTTGGTCCTGATTTTCACCGTCGTCGTAGTCGGAATGACTTACGCGTGGTTTTCCAATTCTTCTTCCGCCGTCGAAATAGCCACAATAAACTTGTCCACAGAGCCTGTATATACCATTGAATTTACTCTCACCGCAGCGGCATCTGAACCTTATAACGGCCAAACGGGCGTGCTTGCCGCAAGACCGACTACAAACGGAGTGTTCAATGCCGAAGCGGAAGCGTATCACGGAAAACATCTTGTAACCTCAAATTGGGCAAACGTGCTTATAGCCGATGAAAACTGTCCCGCGTTTAATGATACAAAATATTTGATGGACGGTCCTTTTGAGTTCTATGCCGATATGGCTATCGTAACCGGAGAAGAACCGATAGATATGCGAATATCAATAACGAGCGTGACAATTGAGTTTAGAACAACTGACATATACGGCAATCCGATTCCTGACCCTTCATATACGGAACAGACTTTGCAGTTGCCCAACAATGACGGCGGCGCAGTTGACGACATCGCCTGCGGCTTTACTTGGTATATGGTGCAGTCGAGCGGAACCGGTGCAAACAGAGTGTACTCACCATACGGTGTAGCAAGCGGCAGCGGTGAAAACATTGTCTACACCAATTACAGAGCCGGCATCAACAGCACTTGGAGTGCCATACCCGAACTTCACGATATAACGGGATTTGACGCAAGCGGCGAAACATTCAGATTTTATCTTGTTTTTGCTCCGGAAAAGTTGTTTTGGTATCAATACAGCACATATACCAACGCTTCAATAAACGACGGCGACGAGGCTTGGAAATGGAACATGGCGGATGTTTATGATGCAACAGAACTCAACAAATACGGTTGGAGTTATCTAAACTATACGTCGCAGACCTACGCGGGCGCGACTTTCAAGTTTACCGTGACGGCAGAGAGAACGGACAGTTAGGGGAGGTGACCGCTTAATATGAAAAAAAGTGCTTATATTTTGTCGGCTGCCATAATGTGCCTAGCCATAATCGTTGGTACAATCGGCATAACAGCCGCTTGGTTTGCCAATTCGACCGAATCATCGCAAATTGTGGAAATTACTTCACAACAGCCTTCGCCGAAAGTCAGTATCGTTGCAGACTCTTTGTCAAACACCGCAAGTGACGGAGCGGTGCTATCCCCTGCAAAATTTAAAGCGGGATATCTGCAAAAAGACTTTGCCGGCAGCGGTTCATACGACACTCTAGCCGTTCCATATATAAATGACCTAGGAAACCCCGTTTTAAGCGGTCAAGAACGCGTGACTGCAAATCCAATTGCGCCATCCACCGTGTTAGATACCGCAAATTCCCTTGTAGACCCTAGGCCTTTTTATCAAGCTGCCACTTCCGTCACCGTCGAATTTACGTTCAAATATTCCGGCGCGCCAACCGTTGCTCAAGGCAGTTATACTCCTTTAGCAATAAGTATGACCTACGCTACGCTAAAAAACACCAGATACAACGTTTTGGACGAATCCGAAGAAGTAATTGGAACCGAATCTGATTTGGGTAGTCAAGTAAATTATGCCGAAAACATAGGTCTTTATATGGTGGTGACTTGTGAAGATACAGTAGGACAGACGACTCTTGAGTCACAAGAACAGACGGAGCACGTTTTATACTTAAACGTAAAATCAAACGCGGAGTATACTATAACTATAACGATATTCTTCTCAAAAGGCGACGAAGAACTGCCGCCCGAACTGCTAGATACCTCGATATGGTTCAACTTTGAATTGACGAAGGTGGACCCATAAAAATTAATACACACTGATAGAACGCACAAAACGTAAATTTTGAGGCTCAGAAAGCAAACTATGAAAAAAAGCATAACGGCAATTATCTTAACGGTTTTTTGCGTCGTCGCGGTTGTCGCGTCGATTGGTGTCAGCGCGGCCGTTTGGACGGACGCGGGCGGTGATAGCGGTATCGCGCCAAACGCCCCAACAACCGATTGGAATGTATATGCAAAGTACGTCACTTTTGAAACGGAAGGAACTACTGCCTCCATAACAGGCTGGAGCGGCACTTTGCTTGAGGATATGGTTTTCCCGTCCACGGTTACTTCGGGCAGTACGACTTACACTGTGACTTCTATCCGCAACACGGTTTTTTCGTCTTCGACAATGAAATCCGTGCCTGTTTCGATTTGGATTCCTCCCACGATAATATATATTGAAGAACACGCTTTTTCGGGATTGACAAATCTAAAGACCGTGCATTTTGGAGGACTAGCCAACAATCCCACTCTTATGGCTGTAGGGCAGTTTGCTTTTGCAGGGTGCACTTCTCTCAGCGAAGTTGTCTTTGAAACCAGTTCAACCACAGGCTTTCAAACGCGCGTGTGTTTCCGCGCCAACGCTTTTTTGGGCTGTAACAATCTAGTGGCATTCAGCTCAACTACAGGAGAAGTTGCTCACAATAATCAAATTGCGATGTATTACACACCGAGTAACACCCTTGTTACGTCGTCGAATTGGTCAGAATTCATAGCCTCGACCGCATTGACCGGCGTTCCGGATTTTCCGTTTGCTATCGCCTAGAAATTGACTTCAATCGATATAGGTTTTTCTAAAACCGCAGTCTGTTTGTATTGCAAATTATTTGATTTATAAGGAACAAAAAGAAGGCTAAGCCTTCTTTTATTTTTCAAACATATAAAAATACTGCCAAAATTGAGTATTGATTACGCGCGCGTATATGTTATAATAAAAACGTATTGACAAGACAAGACAAGATAAATCTGTAGCGATGAGCTTTGGGGAAAATGATGCCTTATTCCAAAAAATATAGACGTGACGACAAGGTAGATAAAGAAAAGAAGGACCTTCCCGCGAGAAAATCCACCCTTATAAAACTCCTCTTGGGGTTTTTATCTGCAGTTATTGTCATTACAGTTTTTCTCTCTGTTGTTCTAAACGTAACAAATTTAGGCATTGACGGCACCGGCGAAAACAACGGTTTATACGGCACGGTTTTGGCCGATATTGAAGGTATAACTGTTGCAAATCCACGGCTTGTGGACATCGCAATGCTGGGTTCTCACGACGCCGTTACCGCCGACCTTACCGCCGACAGCCCGCTCGATCCCTTTGAAAAAACAACGTTTATCGGCAAAATAGATTTTATGACTTCGGGACTGCAATACCGCTACGGCATTACACAGGCGGTGGACATAGAACGGCAACTGCTGCAAGGCGCGAGATTTTTACACATCAAATACACAAACTACGAAGGCGTTTGGTACGGGACTCACGCGCATATTTGCGGCACTATCGAGAGCCATATGCTCGATATTTTGAAATTTTTGGACACTCACAGTGGTGAAATCGTTTGTTTGCTTTTTCAACCGCTGTATTTCGGCGACGAAACTTATGCGTCCTTCCATGACTATCTTGCTACTGTCCGCTACAACGACAAGAATATATACGACTATGTAAATTATGAAAAAATCGACACCTTCGACAGAGGCACGGGCGGAGTAAGGGTCGGAGGCTTAAGATACAACGACATCACCGATAACGGCATAGAGGCGGGCGCGGTATTGTTTGATCGCCGCGACGTGACAATATATAAAACGTCATACGAAGGCTTGAACACTCGCCTTTGTTTCTTTGATATGGACGCTTGTGCGACACATGTTTGGCACAGCCGCCTTGGAAGTAAAGTTTTGACCCAAAAAATAAACGAAACCGCAAATATGATTTCTTCTTCAGATGACTATGACGACAAAATACGTATGAACCAAACGCAAGGTTGTATGTCCGGCAAGGACATTTTTGCAGATATAGGCGAATGGTCCCTGCTTAAGTTTGCGCAAAAACACAACCTCGCGATGCTCGAAAACGAAAACTTTGATTTTTGGCTCGAAACGATGCCTGTTTTTCAGGTGGACTATGTAAACAGCTCCGAAGGTGACTTCAACAACAGAGCAAACAAAAAGATAAGAGATTACAACGTCGCGCTTGTTGCCGACGCTTTGGAGTAATATGACTTTCAAACACGCACGTCCGATATTGCTTTGCCTGTTCGCAATAGTTCTGTTAGCGACGCTGTTTGCTTGCAGCTCAAACAAAATTAATGTCCCGATAGACGGCGGAACGATTGTCAGCGATGCAAAACTTACCGTCGTGAACGGGGTTATCACAGATACTGAAAATTACGAGGGCGTATTCAGCCTTATGTCAAGAGTCAGCGTTTCGGCGACGGTTCCCAACGGCAAAGTGTTTTCTCACTGGACGCTGGACACCCAAACCGATTCGATTGCCGAATCCAATCCATACGTTTTCAATATTGACAAAACAATGACGTTAACCGCTCATTTTGTAGACGCACCGCAAAAATTTGACATATCTGTGGAAAACGGCACAATCACAGGCAAAAGCGCAACTTCCGCGTCGTTTGCCGCGGGTGATTCCGTCAGCGTCACAGCGTCCGCACCGAGTGGGGGCAAGCGTTTTTCCGGTTGGGCGGAAGTTGGCACCACTGAAATTATTTCCACTTCAAATCCGTATGTTTTCACCGCTTGGCGCGCGATAAGTTTGATTGCAACTTACTCTGACATCATTCCTTGCACCGTTTCAGTCACGGGCGGATACGTTGGCACAAATCAAAGTGTCGTAACTGCGATTTTTGAGTCGGGCGCAACCGTTACAGTCACGCCATTAATCCCCGAAGGCAAATTGTTTGACGGTTGGAAGATAGGAGGCGAATCCTTGCCCTCCGTGACAGCCAATCCCTATGTTTTCACCATTTTGGCAGACGTCACTTTGACGGCCGTATTTTCCAATGTTCCCGTTAGATACCGCGTATCGGTCGAAAACGGCTTGGTAAGCGGACAAACACCCGACACAGACGGCTACTATTGGTTTGAAGAAGGCACTTTGGCAACAGCAGTTGCAAACAACAGAACCGACAGTGGCAAATTGTTTGATTTTTGGCGGCAAAACGGCGAGGAAGTTGAGGGTGCTATAAGCACGTACAATTTCACCGTCAACGACGATATTTACCTCAGAGCAGTCTATACAAGCGCTAAACGTCTTTTGTTGACAGACAGCAGGGTTGTTTCTGTCAACGGAGAGGCAACGGAGGAAACGGAAGCGTATTATTCTCTGGGTAGCGTAATAACTCTTGCTCCAACAGTCAAGAGCGGGGAGCGATTCATTTGTTGGATTGACGGTATTACTCAAACGTTGCTCTCGCAAACTCAAACATTTGATTTGACTTTAGACCGTGAAAGAAATATCCGCGCGGTTGTTGTTCCGATACCGCAAGAGGGCGACAAAGGTGTTACTGTCATAGGAGGAAAATTCTACATTGATGGCACGTATTCAACGCTCATTGACGGTGATGCCGGTTATCAAACGATACCAAGCGGAAGCAGTAGGTATGTATTTATAAAAGCCGACACGATAGACGGCTGTAGCGTTTCGTCAACAATGAATTATTACAACGGAACTTCGTTTGACACAGCCACATACTCGTCGGCAGGCTACATCAGAAACGTAAACTCTTGGTTTAGCGGTTCGGTGGTGTTTATCCCCGAATTTACGCAAAACCGCACCGTGAGCGTGTCCGTGCCGGACGGCAACGGTTATATTGACAACGATACAACTATCAGCGAAAAAGTTGTGAATTACGGAACCGAAGTCAAGGTAACGCCGAAAATCATTGCCGACAAACTCTTTAAAGAATGGATTATCGACGGCGATCCAGTTGACGAAAGTTTATTGTCGACGGACGGCTCTTATACGTTTAGAGTTTGGGAAGACACGGTTTTAAGTGCAGTTTACGAGTCGATTGTCACGGTTACAACGGTTGATGGCACGATTAAAAACGGAGGCACTTCAGGATTGGTGACAGTCGGTTCTTTGGTTACGGTTGTCGCGGATGAAGCGGGCGATAGTAGATTGTTCAAAGGTTGGTTTGACGGAAGCGACAAAGTGAGCGGGCAAAGAGAATACATGTTCAGAGTCAACGAAAGTGTGACCCTTACAGCCGTTTTCGCGCCTCTTTACCTTGTTTTGGTTTACGGTGCTCAACTTACCATTGGCGGTGTGGTTGCCGTTGGTCCTGTTCGCGTTGAGAGCAGTGCGGAAATCTCTGTAAGTGCAGTCGTTCCTTCCGGAAAACGCTTTCTGAAATGGGCGTCTGACGCGGCGGGAAATAATCTTGTATCACAGTCAAATCCCTATACGACTGCTGTTAGCGCAGATACAGTGCTGTATGCAATATTCATCGATGAATGCACCGTGAGCGTAATTAACGGCACGTTGTCATTCAATGGAAACGATGTCGGCACGCAAGGTACGTTTGTGGCGGGCGACAGCGTCACTGTCAGACCAAACACTGTTTCAGAGAAGAGGTTTAAACAGTGGCTTGTAGACGGGCTTGCGATAACGACGGTTGAACAATATACGTTCACTGTGAGCGAATCGGTGCAATTTGAAGCAGAGTATTCAGACCTGCTTTCCGTAACGCTCCACAATTCTAGGTGGGACGGTGAAGATGACGTTTTGGTCGCATATTATGTCGAAGGCGAATCGGCAACGGTGAGTGCGGTCAGCACGGTTGCCAGAACGTTCCAAAAATGGACTTCTGATTCCGAGGGCAACAACATAGTTTCAACCGTCACGCCGTATTCATTTATAGTTTCTGAAAATGTACATTTGTACGCGCATTTTGCTCTTGAAAATTCGGTTACGGTAAAAATAATCGATTCCTACACCGGAGAGCCTGCCGCCGAAGATTATATTGTGTTACGTAATGTCGGTACTTCAACAAGTCTTGCCCCTGCCATTCCTGATAGATGCCGAGTTAACAATTGGCTTGATAAAGACGGCAACGTCATACTAAATACCGAAAACGTCAGTTCCTACTACGTTAAGTCCGTAACTGAAAATATGTTGTTCACGGTGATGATAACACGAATTCTTTCCGTAACGGTTGAGGGCGGCAAATTCACGGATAATACGACATCAAAAGATATAGACTGCGGCAGCACCGCGTCGGTTTACACCACACTACGAAACGCAAAGCATCAAAATTTTGTCAGTTGGACGGTAAACGGAAATAACGTGAGTTCATCGTTAAACCATTCGTTTGTTGTCACGAATGACACGGTCGTCACCGCTAAGTACGGACTGATTTACTCTCAAAAGAGCGTTATCGGCGCTACGGTGTCGGAAAGCAACATTGCAAACTATACTGATTATTACGCGGGCGGAGCGCAAGGATTTATCTTCCCGGGATTGTCCGACGAAGAAAATATAGTAATACAAGGCATAGATTACTCAGAAACTCTGAATTGGATTTTCATCACAGGTTACGTCGGTATGAGAACTTTCGACGGCGCGACCATTCCTTGCTATCCCGGCTCGCCGACCGGCAATACAAACAGCGTAATATTCATTTTGGATATGGCTCAAGACGGACCAAACGGCTGTAAAGGCAAGTTCATCAAAGAGATAATTTTGAGCAACGTGGACGGCACCGATTATAAAGGCGAAGCAGGCGGAATTGCCGTAACAGCCAAAAACTTGTTTGTAACCAAAGGTGACAAAATACTGAGAATGGCTTTAAGCCAAATCACAGGAACAGATGACACCACTTACCGCCTTTCTTTCGACGAAGAGATAAAGATTCCCGTAAATTCCTCATATTGCACCTTTGACGACGCTCAAAGCGTGCTTTGGGTTGGAGAATTTGAATACGGCACTCTGTATTCCACAGCAAGCAGTCACCATACAAGCCATAACGGCGTGGAATACACCGGTTGGAGTGTAGGATATATATTAAACGAAAGAGGCGCAGGAGGTTATGACAGCGAAAACGGATTTAGTATTTCCGCATTGGTCGGCTGCAGCGGTGAAGGTGCAACTCCGAACTACATCTTGTGGCATGATAATTCCCCCAACATTTCGGGCAACGGCATTGGTGGAAAAGTGCAAGGCATCGCTTTTGCGGGGAATAAGATTGTGGTATCAAGGTCTTATCTGCGTGACGGCGCAACAGCGGGTTCTGTGGACGGCATGCAAGAGATTCGCATTTATACAAACGAGGTATACGGCTCAACATCGGCGACAGCTGACGGCACAGTGACCCTAAACGGAGTCGCGGTGAGTTGCTGGTATCTTGACAACGCTGAGGTGGTCGAAACAGCTCCTATGAATGAAGATTTGGCAACGTACTACGACAGCGCAACGGATAAATATTACGTTTACATAGCGGCGGATTCGGCTTGCTACAAATTCCGTAACGGCGACGGCGGCGGCTATTCGGCACACCCGATCGACTTTGCTTGGAAATACGAAATCGTTCAATAAAATTATCGAACAACTGATCCTCAAATTTTTTATTGATTGGTGAAGAAATTTTATTGTGATAAAATTATGAACGCTCTTACTTTGGTCCACGAAACTATATCGCGCTATATACGCGAAGGAGCAGTCTGCATTGACGCCACGGCAGGCCGAGGCTATGACACTGCTTTTTTGTGCTCAAAAGCGAGCAGTGACGGCAAAGTAACGGCGATGGATGTGCAACAATGCGCCATAGACAGCACAGCCGCACTCTTAAAATCAAAGGGTTTGCATGCCCGTCTTATTGTTGACAGTCACGAGAATATGGCAAAATACGCCGACAAAGAAAGCGTAGACTGCATCGTTTTCAATTTAGGGTATTTGCCGGGCGGCGATCACAAAATCAACACTCGTTGGCAAAGTACTGTTAAAGCAATCGAAGCGGGTCTTTCCTTGTTAAAGAGCGGCGGGTTGATGTGCATAACGCTTTATTACGGCGGGGATTCGGGCTATGAGGAGCGCGATTATCTGTTGGATTATTTCAAAACGGTGGATGACAGCAAATATCAAGTGCTCGTAACCTCTTTTTACAACTGGAAAAAGGATCCGCCGATACCCGTGTTTATTGTTAAGGAAGAAACGAATAAATACTCGCGCTGAATGCGGATAGATTTTTTGCCGAAAATCTATCGCTCTAATTCAATGTATTTGTTGATTGTTTCCTTGAACTTCAATGCGATATTTTTTAGGGGGGAATTATGGAACTGATTGAAGATTTAAAAGTTTTGACTCAACCTATGCTTGTTTCTCACGCATTTTGTATCAGGCACGCCATTTTTGACACGATTATGCCGCTAAAAGCAAAAGTCGTCGTGGCAAAAGAACCTATACCATTTGACAAAAAGGCGGAAGGAATGAAGCCCATACGCAGGGGTAAAAGTTGGGGCAAACTGTTTGATTGCTGTTGGTTCAATTTTAAGGCTCAAATTCCGGACGAATATTTAATCAAGCCTCTCGCCGTGATTGCAAATATCCGCGCGGAAGGTTTGTTTTGTGACACTGAAAACGTGGCGCTTCGAGGAATTTCAAATCCTTTGAGCGTTGCAAATCTAGCGGAATTTTTCAACATTACAAACGGAAAAACACTGTTTTATTTGCCGAATGACCAACGCAAAAATTTGGAACTGTGGCTTGAGGGCGGATATAACGGTGTGCAAGGTTTCGACTATTTGTCGGGCAAGTTTTTGCGCGCCGATTTGGCAGTTTACCATAAAGACATAGCGGATTTATATTTTGACTACATAACGCTCGTTTTTGCGCGCAGGATTTACAGCGGCGAAAGAAAAGCCGAAGTCACAAAAGCACTTTCAAAGTCATATTTGAAATTTTTAAAACGCGACATCGAGGGTGCGCGTGCCGTGCTCGCTCCCGCTCTCGCAACTCATTCAAACAGTGATTTGACGGTTACCGCAGTTGGTCATTCTCACTTGGATTTAGGGTGGCTTTGGCCGATAAGAGAAACAAAGCGCAAAGCGGCAAGAACATTGGCAAGCGCTCTAAGCAATATGGAGCTTTATCCCGAATATGTGTACGGTGCAAGCCAACCGCAAGAATTTTTATGGATGAAAGAACTCCGTCCCGAACTTTTTGATAGACTTAAAGAAGCATACAAGAGGGGTCAGTTTGAGCCGCAGGGCGGTATGTGGGTGGAATGTGACACCAACATAACCGGCGCAGAGTCGCTTGTTAGACAGTTCGTATACGGACTGCGCTTTTGGAAAGAAGAGTTTGGCGCCGACGTAGACAACTGCTGGCTACCCGACGTTTTCGGTTATTCCGCAACTCTTCCGCAGATAATTGCAAAGTGCGGTATGCACTATTTCATGACGCAAAAAATATCCTGGAACAATTATACCAATTTCCCGTATGAAACTTTTATCTGGGAGGGCTTGCACAGTGACAGCGTCGTCACTCATCTGCTCCCTGCAAACTCATACAGTAGCACTATGGCGCCGACTTCAATGATGGAAATGTATCGTAACCACAAAAAGAAGTGTCCCGAAATCAGCGCGGCACTGATGTGCTACGGCGCAGGCGACGGCGGCGGCGGTCCGTGCGAATTTAATATCGAAGTTGCAAAACGCTCGGCAAATCTGGAAGGGATTCCCAAAGTGAAAATGGGCGCGGCTCAACCGCTCTTTGACGAACTGGGCGCGCACCGTGATGAAATGAAACTCCATAAGGGCGAATTGTATCTTGAAAAACACCAAGGCACTCTTACGACTCACGCAGATATCAAACAGAGCAACCGTTATCTTGAAAACGCGCTTCATAATCTGGAGGCGATATCTTCGGTTGCACTTAAAACGGGATATAATTTTCCCAAGGAAAAGATTGATAAAATTTGGCATGAAACAATGTTATATCAATTCCACGACATTTTGCCCGGCTCTTGCATAAAGCGTGTTTATGACGAGATTATTCCGCGCGGAAAAGAAATGGCAAGCGAGTTGGAAAAAGAGCAGTCCGTTGCATTTGCCACACTCGGCTCAGGAGGAGGGCTTAGCGCATTTAATACTTCTCCGTATCCAAGAAGCGAATATGTAAAAAGCGGAAATGAATGGTATTCTTTTGCCGCCGCTCCCTATTCCGCTGCACCCCTTATACTTCAAAAAGACAAATTCAGCGGACTTAAAGCCGAAGGAAAATGCATCGAAAACGGTGTGCTGAAAGTCGAGTTTTCAGACGACGGTGAAATTGTCAGCCTCATTGACAAAGTGACAGGAAAGGAGTTTAACGGTGAGTATTTGAACCGTTTAACCGTCTATACCGACAAAAAGATGTTTTATAACGCATGGGATATAGACATAGAATACCCCAACCGCCCCAAGTGGAAATTTAAGGCTGTCAGCCGCAATGCGTATATAGACGGAGCGGACGCGGTTATGAGTTTTGATATGGTTTTCGGCAAATCGAAGCTTACGCAAAAAATTATTCTGGGACTAGACAAACCTTATCTTGAATTTGTCACCGACGTCGATTGGCACGAAACAAACAAAATGCTTAGAGCCGATTTTATCCCATCAGATTTTAGTGACAAAGCCACATTCGATATTCAATTCGGAAATATAAAACGAAGCACATCAACAAAGACCGAGCAAGAATGGGCGCAGTTTGAAGTTGCCGCTCATAAGTATGCCGACGTGTCGAGTGGGAACGCAGGCGCTGCGATTTTGTCTTGCACCAAATACGGATTCAGAGTCAAAGACGGTCTTATGAGCCTAAATCTTTTGCGCTCAACGCTTTATCCCGACGACAATGCCGACCGTGGCAAACACCATTTCCGTTATGGCTATTATCCGCATTTTGGCAACTGTTTTGATGCCGAAGTGCCAAAGTGGTCATATCTTATAAATTTCCCACCGATTGTTTGCGGCGTCGATGTTAAGACTGAAAGTGCGGCGTCATTTGACAAACGCAACATCGTTACCGAAACCATAAAACCTGCCGAAAACGGTAAGGGCATAGTGCTTAGGATTTATGAAAACGAGGGCAAAAACACCACAGCGCAACTTGTAACGGTTTTGCCCAATAAGACAATGTATCTGTGCGATATGTTGGAAAATCCGCAATCCGAAATCGGCACAAAGCTTGATTTTGAGCCGTACGAAATAAAAACCGTTTTGCTGAAATAATCAAATATGCGGCAAAAGTAAAGAAAAATTTAGATAATACAACTGAAATAAATAGATAACAGAAAAGGAATTTTTTATAAAAACGAAAAAAGAAAGCCCCGAAAATTCGGGGCTTTCTTTTTGATTGTTCACATTCAAAATTCAGT
>CAYIYN010000020.1:15786-19599 GCA_964367645.1 uncultured Bacteroidaceae bacterium | reverse complement strand
ACTATATATTGTTACTTTTGTAAATGCTTTAACAAAAAAAACTATATTTAGAATATTTTCGACATCAATATCATAGCGTAAATATATGAACGGCAAACAATATTCTTTTGCAGAATTGAGTTCAAAACAAGTCATAAACGTCGCAGACGGCAGAGAACTGGGGCACGTTTGCGATTTGACGTTTACATCTTCAGGACGGGTCACGGGATTGGTAGTACCGGGAAAAAAAAGTTTTTTAAAAAGCCTTACCAACACTGAAAATATTTTCGTACCCTGGTGCAACATAATAAAAATCGGCACCGATGTCATTTTGACCGAAATGGTGGGCGGCGTTGCCGTCTGTTCAGCCGAAAATATGCAAGACGAGAACCCCGCTCCTTAACAGCCCCAAAAACATTATCGGATTTTTTATTAAAACCAACTGTTCAGCCGAAAATATGCAAGACGAGAACCCCGCTCCTTAACAGCCCCAAATATACTGTCGGATTTTTTATTAAAACCAAAACGCGCGCCGTCGGCACGCGTTTTAAGTTCCTTGTTTGTTTTTTTTGCCTCTCGCTAAGATTGCAAAGTTTAATTATGATTATTACGGTGCCAAAATTATGCAAGCGCCTTTCGTATTCTCTCAAGTGCGGATTTTTCAAGCCTACTTACTTGCGCCTGACTTATTCCGACAACCGTGCTTATCTCTGTTTGTGTTTTGCCCTCAAAATAACGCAGTCTTATTACGTTCAATTCTCTTTCGGGCACGCATTTCAAGGCTTCGTGAAGCGACAAGCGTTCCGTCCAGTTTTCCGTCGTTTCTTTTTCGTCGGGCAGTTTATCAAGCAGCAACATCCCCTCTCCGTCCTCATTGTAAACAGGCTCGTTGAACGAAATTGTATCGCTGACCGCATCGAGAGCACAGGAAACGTCTTTTAGCGGAATACCTATTTCCTCCGCTATTTCCAAAATATCCGGCATATAGCCGTTTTCGGTCATCAGTTCACGTGTACGCAGTGCTTGATAAGCAGTATCGCGCAAATTTCTGGACACCTTAATGCCCGTTCTATCCCTCATCGCACGCTTGATTTCGCCGATAATCATAGGCACGGCATAGGTCGAAAACGTAACCCCGTACGCAGAATCAAAATTGTTTAACGCTTTCAACAAACCTACCATGCCCACTTGAAAATAATCGTCTGCATAATCGCCTTGACGCTGAAATCTGCCCACAACCGACAAGACCAGCCGCATATTGGCAAAAATAAAAAGTTCCCGCGCTTCGTCGTCACCGTATTTTATTCTTTGCAATAATTCAGTACTTTGTTTTTGTGAAAGTCTTGGTAGCAATGAAGTGTCAACGCCGGAAATGGTAACTTTGTTCAAATTTCTCCTCCTACGACAACCGCATTGATGCGGGTATGTAGGACAGATATTTAAGTACGTTAAACTATGAAAAAGTAAAAACTATTCTATATATTGCGCTATTTTGTAATACTTATCCAAGTTTTGCTATTTCTTTTTTGAGCATTGAAACAATTTTTTTCTCAAGGCGCGAAATATAGGACTGCGATATGCCCATCATTTCTGCGATTTCTTTTTGCGTCATTTCCTCTTTGCCGTCCAATCCGAAACGCAGTTCGACAATGCGCCGTTCTCTTGCCGACAGTTTTTCAAAACTTTCAATCAGCATTTCTCTTTCTGCGCCGGCTTCCAAATCGTGATATATGGAGTCGGGTTCTGTGCCGAGTATATCTCCAAGCATAAGCACGTTGCCTTCTCCGTCTATGTTTAAAGGTTCTTCAAGCGATACTTCGGCGCGGATTTTGCTCATTTTGCGAAGATACATCAAAATTTCGTTTTCGATGCAACGCGACGCAAACGTTGCAAGTTTGATTTTCTTGTCCCTGTCAAAACTGCCAACGGCTTTGATAAGCCCGATTGTACCGATGGAGATTAAATCGTCAAGGTCAACACTCGTGTTGTCAAAGCGTTTTGCTATATAAACCACAAGTCTGAGATTTCGCTCAATTAACGTCAGGCGCGCATTCTCGTTGCCCTCCGAATATTTTTGAAGCACTTCCGACTCTTCTTCGGGCGACAGAGGCGCGGGCAGGCTGTCGCCCGAAGATATGTAATCGACCGATGTCGGAGCCGAAAAGCCCAGCGCCGTCAAAATTTTGGACAACAATATTCTTAACTTTGTCATTTTAACCCCCGAACATCGTATTTTGCAAAATCAAATCGAAGCCGTCGAAATTTTTGTGCGCCAGTGCCGCGTATGCGCTCAACGACTTGCCGTCAACGTGCACGCCGTCAAGTTTTATAAGAGGCATATTGCTTTCTCCGCTCACGGTTTCCACATTTATGTATCCTTCAATATCGGCATTATTGTTGTTATCTAACGCACCCAATTCATTTTTTAACGACTCGGAGATGACGACAACAGGCTCCCCTGTCAGTATGTCGGTAAGCGTGTTGCCGCTGTCATACAGAGCAAGCGCGTTTACACATTTTCCGCGGTAACCAAGCGTTACAGTCTTTACTGTTCGTTTGGTTTTGGCGCGTTTTGAACATATTGCCACAATACAGATTTCCAGAATTACCGCTCCCAAGGCAACCAATCCCAAAATTCCGTAGCCTCTCAATTCAACGCCGACAAGATTATTTATGCCGACAACCGTACCGCCCAAAGCAAACGTGAGAAGCACAAACACCGCAAGCGATACGGCATAATCTTTGAAACTTCGGTGTTTATCAAATATCGCACTCATAAACGGCGCGAGCAAGGCTCTTGTTACAATCTGCCACACGAGGGGTATAAATACGTATCCAACGCTTGCCGCCGCACCTATCAGCACGGATATAACAACCCTAATCTTCGAAACTTTGCGGTGTCGGACATAAAGACAAGTCAGCACGAGCAAAAGGTCGAGAACAAGATTATTGAACAGCACAACCTCAATATATACCCTCACACGCAGATTCTAAGCCCTCGCGCGCGCGAAATCTTTCCGTTGTAGACTAAGTTGACAAATTATGACCCGAATAAAAAATCAGTTATTTGGAAAAGTCATCAATAGAATAAAAAATCAGTTATTTAGAAAAGTCATCAATGGAATAAATAAAATTAGTTATTTGGAAAAATCCTCAATAGAATAAATAAATCGCAACCGCCAATTTAATTTTAACTTATCTCGTCTGCTGCGTTCAGAATCGCAGTAATAGTAACAATTTTAGAGATATCCTTTTTTTAATTCTAATAATCATGAACGTGATAACCCACAAAATACAACGTGATAACTCTCTAAATATGACGTGATAAACCGCTAAATACGACGTGTTAAATCACTAAATACAACGCGATAAATCACTAAATACGATGAGTAAATTGCTAAATGCAACGTGATAACCCACAAAATACAACGTGTTAAATCACTAAATATGACGCACAAAATCGCTATATATGACGTGGACGTAAAGGGCTTAATGTATCTGTAAATTTTGAAGAACGCTCAACGTCAAATAATAACCTCTAAAATTGAAAAATGTCCGATTGGTCGGACGGTATATGCGCGCTCCGTCCGGATATCAGACGAAAAACTCATTTGGCAAATTAAAAAACAGAATTACACTATTTTGTATGTAATAAGCAACTGGGCAAACCCAGCCACAATACCTGCAACCACAATAACGCTTGCAAGTATACTTAAAATGCGTTTCATATTATTCACTATTATATTTTATATTACGCTTCTCAGCGTTTCGTGCCAAGTTTTTGCACTTTGCTCACTTTTGCATAACTCCAACTTATTTATGCCCGAAACAAAC
>CAYIYN010000020.1:15470-15686 GCA_964367645.1 uncultured Bacteroidaceae bacterium | reverse complement strand
AAAACCTATTACACTGATTTTCTACGCTATGACTTCATTTAGCGGTTAATTATATATAATCCGTTAAACAGGGATATTTGTGATGATTTTGCACTTTGCTCACTTTTGCATAACTCCAACTTATTTATGCCTGGAACAAACAAAACCTATTACACTGATTTTCTACGCTATGACTTCATTTAGCGGTTAATTATATCTAAGCCGTTAAACATCGAT
>CAYIYN010000020.1:0-15370 GCA_964367645.1 uncultured Bacteroidaceae bacterium | reverse complement strand
ATTTGTGATGATTTTGCACGGTGCGCAAAGTTTTGGAGCCGCCCAGCGTACACGGCAGTACGCGACGGTGACAAGTTTTTGTGCAACGCGCAAAAGCGCGCAATAGCAAGTTCTATCTATGCCGTTTATTAAACTGGGATATTTGTGATGATTTTGCACGGTGCGCAAAGTTTTGGAGCCGCCCAGCGTACACGGTAGTACGCGGCGGTGACAAGTTTTTGTGCAACGCGCAAAAGCGCGCAAATAGCACAGTTTAATTGCGGTCGCCGCGAATCTTGCGCAGAAACTTAGGCACTTGCCTCCCCCCCACTGCTGAAACATCTATCCTCGAAGGCTGAATTTCTTCGGGTTCGGGAAGTTGTTGTGCGGGCGCGGGAGCAAGAGGAGCAGCGTCTTTGGGAGCGCCAAACTGCGGACGGTCGGCAAAGATGTCGGGATTATAAATCGGACGCATCGGTTTTTCCGTTTCGGTATCGGCAGCCACTTCGCCAAGCACGCTTGACACAGGTTTTGCCGCTGTGACGGCGGGGTTTGTGGATACGCGGGCAGGTATGGTGTTTTTGTCCATAAAGCCCGTGGCGATGATGGTGATTTCGATGTCCTTTTTGTCGGGAACGGTTGCGGTGCCGACGATGATGTTTGCTGAAGGGTCCACCACGTCGCGGATAATGTCGCAAGCCTCGGTGACTTCGGTAAGCAGCATATCTTCACCGCCGCAAACGTTGATGATTATGCCCGTTGCGCCTTCAATATCTGTTTCAAGAAGCGGACTGCACACTGCGCCGCGAACTGCCTCGATGACTCTCTTTTCGCCTTTGCCGTAGCCTATGCCCATATGAGCGAGTCCTTTGTTCAAGAGTATGGTTTTTACGTCTGCAAAGTCGAGGTTGATAAGTTCGGGATTGGCAATTATGTCACTCACGCCTTGCACACCTTGACGCAGAACGTCGTCGGCGATTTCAAAAGCGCGTTTGAACGACACGCTCTTGTCGAGCACGTCGATAAGTTTCTGATTGGGAATAACGAGAAGGGTGTCAACAAAGTTTTGCAGATTTCTGATGCCCGTTTCAGCGTTTTTCATGCGGAGTTGACCTTCAAAGTTGAAAGGCTTTGTGACGACTGCGACAGTCAAAATACCCATTGATTTGGCTATTTCTGCGATAATCGGCGCAGCACCGGTGCCTGTACCCCCGCCCATTCCGGCGGTTATGAAGAGAAGGTCGATGCCCTTTAGTGCGGCTTTTATGTATTCGCGCGATTCTTCGGCGGCAAGACGACCGATTTCGGGGTTGGAGCCTGCACCCAGACCCCCCGTTTGTCCGTGTCCTAATTGGATTTTGAATTTGGGGGCAACAAGCGACATATTGAGCGCCTGTACGTCGGTGTTCATAACGAGGAAACTCGCGCTTTTTATGCCTGCGCGAATCATATTGTTGACGGCATTATTTCCGCCACCGCCCACGCCGACTACTACGATATTTGCCTTGCCGGGTTGTTTGGCGGTGAGAGTATCAACGTCTAAGTGAGGAGTTTTTGGTGCTGTCGCGACAAGCGTCGGCACAGGCTCTTCCTCAACGTCGTCAAATGACTGCTGAACAAAGCCGTCATCGTTATCTATGATTTCGCGGGCCGTATAATCGTTGCTATCCGATACTTCGTCAAGGTCTTTTTCCTCGACAGGAGCGGTGTCAAACCCGTATTTTTCAAAATCTATCATAATTTACCTCCGCTGATTATCTTTTTTATAAACTCCCGAAAATTGAATTTGGCAAGCGTTTCCGCCACTATCAGCAAGGATATCTTGGACGCGTGGCACGGCTTTGCATATCCGGGAAGTTTTGGTGTTGCGATTTCAACCGTCCTGCCAAGTTGCTCGCTAAGGTATTTTTTCGCTCCGCGAATACCTGCGATGCCCTCGCCCGTCAAATACACGGGCGCGTAGGACGGAAATTCATTTTTTACGCCGCTGAGTACGCTTTTCAAAACTTCGGCAAAGACGTCGAGTTTGGAGCGGACGATTTCGCATGCGTCTACGCCGTAAACTGCACTGTCGGCATCGGCGACGATAATTGCGTCGTCGGAGTAATTAAGGTTTAAATCCACAAGGTCTTTTGCCTGTTCCGCCAGTTCAAACGGGACGTCAAGCAACTCGTACATATCGGCAGAGATGTGCCCTCCGCCAAGCGAAAAAGATTTTAGCGCAACAACGCCGTTTCCCCTGCCGATAAGCACGCTGGATGAAATATATCCAACGTCCAAAAGGGCGTAGGAATTGTCGCGTTCTTCCTTTTCAAACAAAGAAACACCTTCCGCCCAAGCGGTGGAGATGTATCTTATATCTCTGAAGCAAAGTGAACTTGAGATGTCGTCGTAAAAGTCCGTAAATGAGCGCTCGCACAAAACGTACGTAATCATTCCTGTCACGTTTGATGCATTCAGTCCGCGGACGTCGCCGTAAAACGCCTCTGCTGTGTCAACGGAATAATGCACCGGCGCGCGGTTGATGACAACGTATTTGTCCTGATTAAACGTTTCGCCCTTTTTGAGCAAAAATTCTATATCTGCATCGACTACGCGGCGTTCTCTGTCAAGTGTAACGTGGATTTCTTTTGTTACGACAGTGACAAATTCCGCAGGTACACCGATAAAAATCTTTTTGGAGCGAGATGCGGAATGTAACATGACTTCATTTAAAACGTCATAAGAAACTTTGCGCGTTTCGTCAAGGTCAAGCCATTTGCCGTTTTCATAGCCCGAATGGACTTTTTCTACGACGGCTTTTAGTCCGAAAACGCTTTGAGCCTTCTTAACGCCGACAATAGCAGAAACCAGACGTGAAGTCACGTCCAGCACGACAATATCTTTTGTGAAAATACCGCTCATAACGTCCTTTTTGCCCGAACTACGCGCGTGCGTGCGTTAAGTTATAATTAAATTATATATAATAAATATATATTGTCAAGACTTTTTTAAAATTTTAGTTTACTTTATCGTTTAGACAGTCGATTTTCAGTAGAACCGCTCATAACTTCGTAATGAGTGAGTGCGGGTTCACTCTCTTTTTATTTTAGATGCCCCCTCTTTCCTAGTGTCTTGAAGTTTCCCCCTTCCTCAGGTGTTTCCCCAATCGCGTTCCCCCTAAAGGGACCCACGCGAGCCTTACGGCGGGGACACACTCGGCTCTCGCACATTAAGTATCGTCGCCTCATTATGCCACTTGGCATTACGGCACCGCTTCGCTCGTCGCAACTCGCCCTTTGCACGACTGCTGTTCGCAGTCTGTGATTTGCGTGCGGTTGCTCCTCTTCCCCCTTCCGCAGTCGGCACGCTGTCTATCACATAACTCAATTTGCCATTCGCGTGCCTTTGTGCGGTGGGGGTGCCCCCCCTTTGCCGCTATGCCGGCGCACTTCTGTCTGGTGCTCGGCGCTCGCTTTCTCGCCGCCCTGCGGCTCGTGTTCGTAACTTCGTAATGAGTGAGTGCGTGTTCACGCTTGCTCGGGGTTATTTCGTAACTTCGTAATGAGAAAGTGCGTGCACGTGAAAGTTTTTCCAGTGGCGACTCTTCGGCTGCGCTCAGAGTGACAAGAAAGTGAGGTGTGCTCAGAGTGACAAGATAGCAGTTTGCCCTGTTCTTTACGTCTGCCCCCAAATTGTCATACAGAGATGATGTCTGCCTGTTCTTTACGTCTGCGCCCAAATTGTCATACAGAGCAGACACCGTCTGCGAAGTATCGCCTTTGGATTATATGAGCAAATGCATTTATTACTATTTTAGACTGATGTCGGATTCGGAAAGACCGGACAAAATGAAAAATGCAGATGTATATATTACTGTTGTAGACTGATGTCGGCACCCAAAGATGCGAAAAGACCGCAAATATCTTCATATCCTCTGTCGATATAGTTTAAACCAAAAACCCTGCTCGCTCCTTTTGCACCCAAAGCGGCTATTATCAGCCCCGCCCCTCCGCGCAAGTCGGACGCGTACAGATCTGCGACGTTTAGTTCGCCCTTTCCGACAACAGTCAACTCGTTGCCGTTTAGGCTTAAATCCGCACCCATTTTTTTCAACTCTTCGACATGAGCAAATCTGTTTTCAAAAACCGTTTCGCACACGACACTCTGTCCTCTTGAATAGCATTGCATAGCGCAATACGGAGCCTGCAAGTCGGTGGGGAAAAGCGGATGCGGTCCTGTTGTTATGTCGCCGGGATTGATTTTGCCGTCGCTTTCGATTGTCAACGAACTGCAATCTTCGGTGAACGAAATGTTTTTTGAAACCATACGTGAAAGCACTGCGCCCAAGTCGCGCGGACGCGCTCCTAGCAATGAAACTTTTCCGCCTGTTACTGCCGTTGCCATAAGTACCGTACCGGCAACGATTCTGTCTGTTATGGGCGTATACTCAATTCCGTCCAGCGAATCTACGCCGCTGATTTTAATTACCGGTGTACCCTCACCCGAAATTTTCGCGCCCATAAGCCGCAACGCTTTGCACAGTGACACGATTTCTGGCTCGCGTGCGCACCCGATGAGTATCGTGTCGCCTTCTGCTTTGACAGCCGCAAGCAACAAATTTTCCGTCGCACCGACGCTTGGATATTTTAAAACGATTTCCGCTCCCTTCAACTTTTTTGCGGTGCATAAAATGCTGTTTTCATTGTATTCGACCTTTGCGCCCATAGCGCAAAGTCCGTTCAAATGTATATCGAGCGGTCTTGAGCCTATGGCGCAACCGCCGGGATAATGCAATTTTACTTCGCGTGTTTCTGAAAGCAGCGGCCCAAGCAGAAAAACGGACGAGCGCAAAGCGCACGCCAATTTCTCCGGAACATGACTGCCGTTGGGCTTTCCAAAAACGGTTACGTTTCTATCTTTTGTTTTTACGTCCATACCCAGCGACTGCAAAATTCTGACCATCCCTTCAACGTCCGTAATATAGGGACAATCGCACACGGTCAGAGGTTTAGAAGTCAAAACCGAGGCGGCAAGCAAAGGAAGAACGGCATTTTTTGCCGCGTGCAAAACTACGTTTCCGTTGAGCGGTTTTCCGCCTTTTACGAGAAGATGATTTTCCGGCATAATTTACCCTATTTCGTTGTGGGAGTATTTTTCCACGCAACGATGTCATTTAGTTTTAAGTTTTTGTTGAAGTCGTTATGAGTGTCGAGAATTTTGATACTTGATTTTTTGGCGACGTTTATAAGCAATCCGACCGCGCCAAGATAGGCGACCAAAGAACTCCCTCCTGCACTCATAAAAGGCAGAGGCAGCCCCGTCGGAGGCACTGCGCCGCACACCACGGCGACGTTGATTACAGTTTGCACGGCTATAAGAGAGGTTATACCGGCGGCGAGATAACAAGAAAATCTGTCTTTTGCGCCCATTGCTGTTTTTATTCCCGCGACAACCAAAATCATATAGAGCAGCAAAATTAAAGCCACACCCACAAGCCCGATTTCCTCACCGATAATCGCAAGCACAAAATCGCTTTCGGAAAAAGGCAAAAATAAATATTTTTGGCGCGAATTGAACAGTCCGACTCCGAACAGTCCTCCCGAGCCCAGAGCATAGTAGGACTGTATCAGTTGATAACCCTCGTCAAGCGGCGATTCCCAAGGATTGACAAATGCCAACAATCGTCTGACACGGTAAGGTTCCGAAAAAAGGAGCGCAATTCCAAGAGCGAGAACAGGCAACATAACTGCGCCTAAATGCCCGCTTTTTGCACCTGATACAAACATCAATATGAAAAGTGTCAATGCCACGCAAACGGTAATCGACATATTGGGTTCAAGCAAAAGCAAAAGGCATATCGCGCCTCCCGCCATAAGACAATGCAACAGACGAGGAAAAGTCTGCACACCTTTTCTATCGGCAAAAGCGGCTATGTATACGACGAGTCCGAATTTTGCGTATTCCGACGGTTGAACGGTTACAAAGCCTAGGTTTAACCATCTTTTTGCGCCGTAAATTTCGATACCTAATTTGGGCACGAACACCAAAGAGAGAATCAAAATCGACACAACGTAAAGTATTGGCGCAGCGCGTTTTAATTTGTTCAAATCTAAAAAAGCGAAGAACACCATAACCGCCGCACCAAGAACAAGCGCAACCGCCTGAGTTTTTACATAGTGAAAAGTGTCGCCGACTTGCAACTGCGCCGAGTAAGAAGAGGCAGAATATATAAACACCAGCCCCAAAAGCGAAAGCAAAATTGCCGAAATCGGCAGCACCGCTACATTTGCCCGCGAGGATATTTTCATAAATCTTTACGCTGGGAAAAGATGTTGTCAAACGCCTTTCCCCTCTCGATGTAATCGTGATAACTGTCAAAACTCTTTGATGCGGGCGAGAAATATACACTTTCCGATTCGGTCTTTTTTGCCAAGTCAACGGCTTTATCCAACGCCTCCGCTAAATCGCAGGCAATTTCCAAATTGTCAAATCTCGCTCTTTTTGCCGCCTTCAAAATATCTTCGCCGTTTTCTCCCGACGCAATGGCTCCGCTTACGTTTTTGGGCATCAATGAAAACATAAAATCAAAATCCTCTCCTCGTTTTGCTCCGCCCAAAATGACCACGCATCTCCTCCTTTCACATTGAAGGGCTGAAAGCGTACTGTCAATATTTGTCGCCTTGCTGTCGTTGTAAACTTCGATACCCTTGATTGTTCCTATCTTTTGACGCCTATACTGAGGACGCTTGAATGAAGACACTGCGGTTGCGATAGTATAAGGATTTATGCCTTTTATACAGCCGACCGCAACGGCGGCAAGAGCGTTTTCCATCTCGCGGCCGCAAAAATTCACTTCATCAATTGACACGACGGGCGTTCCTTTGAAACACAAAAAATCTGAAGATATGTACGCACCGTCAACGGGAGCGCTTAAACTGAACGGCACTTTTTTTGCACGCATCAGAGGACACAACTCCCTTAACCTTTCGTCGTCTGCGTTGTAAACAACATGGTCGCTTTCACTCTGTCGCAAAAAGATGTTGGACTTTGCGGCGGTGTATTTTCTCATATTGCCGTGACGGTCCAAATGGTCGGGAGTGATATTCAGCATCACGGCGATATCCGGAGCAAACGAAATTGCGCTTTCAAGTTGAAAACTGGACGCTTCGATAACCGCCGTTTCAGTTGTGTCCATTTTGTCGGCGTAGTCCGAAAACGGCACTCCTATGTTTCCCACTGCGCGCGCAGATAAGTGAGCCGCATGCAAAATACTTTCAATCAAGCCGACTGTTGTGGTTTTTCCGTTTGTGCCCGTCACGGCAATCTGCTCCGCAAGACAAACTTGTGATGCAAGTTCCAACTCGCTTATAACAGGGATTCCGTCCAAGCGCGCGTCCAAAACGTATGCGTTCCCGCTCTTTACTCCGGGGCTTATTACGATTAAATCCGCATTTGCAAACACTCCGGGTGAGGATGTCGCGTGTTCGGCGGCGGGGTTATCGTCAAAAATAATCGCCCTGCCCCCTCTTTCTCTTATCAGTCCATAAGCGGCGAGTCCGCTGACTCCCGCTCCGTATACAACAATGTTTTTACCGATTAAATTCATACCGCCCCCGCAAGAATCAAACTCAACGCGCCGCCTATCATTGTGATAAAAAAGTATAACGCGTCAACTCTTGTTTCAGACCAACCGCTCATCTCCAAATGGTGATGAAACGGAGCCATTTTGAACACGCGTTTTTTTGTCGCTTTGAATGAAAGCACTTGCAGTATTACAGATATGCTGGACCATACAAACATTATGCCCGAAGTGAGTATAAACAACGGTTGTTTTGCAAATACGGCAACGCAACAAGCCGTCGCGCCCAGCCCCAAAGAACCCGTATCGCCCATCATGATTTTCGCAGGCGGAGAATTGAAAATCAAATACCCTAAAAGTCCACCGCAAGCGGCAACGCTCGCCGCCGTCAAAGAAAACAGTTGTTCTGAATATGCGGCGTCGGTTTGCTCGTATTCGACATATGAAAAATACATTATGACGGCAAGCGTCAAAAAATAGCCTACCGAAGTCGTAGCGGCAAGACCGTCCAGTCCGTCCGTTAGATTTACCGAATTTGTCAATGCGATAAACAGAAACATAACAATTGGGATTATTACCCAAGAAAAATCCAAATCTGCAGCAAACGGAATATGCACGGCTGTGCCTATATACGGCGACGAATACACAAAATAGGCGGCAATGGCGCTAAGTCCCAACTGACCGATAATCTTTTGATAGGCTTTAAGCCCCAAATTCCGCTTGAATTTGATTTTGATAAAATCGTCCAAAAAACCGAGAACCGCAAATCCGAAAGTAAGACTTGCCGTGACAAGAGAAAAGGAGGTGAATTCGATGAGCAAAATGACAATAATTGGCAGCAAGAAAATAAGTCCACCCATTGTCGGAGTGCCGCTTTTGCCCTCGTGCTGAGTGACGTAACCCAAAATACTTTGACCGGCTTTTAAACGCTTCAAAACGAAGATTGCGAAAGGTGCGAATGCGACGGAGATTGCCGCCGCACCGATGAAATACAGGAGAAGTTTAACTTCACCGCTCATTATCTGCCCCACCTTTTCGCAACGTCGAAATCACTGTACGGCAGTCTTTTTCCTCTTACTTCCAAATAGTCTTCGCCGCCCTTGCCGGCAATGACCAAAGTATCGCCTTCCATCATTTCGCCGATAGCGAAAATTATTGCCTCGGTGCGGTCAACGATAGAGCGGTGATTTTCGCCCTGAAAGCCTTCTTCGATGTCTTTTATTATGCTTTCGGGGTTTTCATAACGCGGGTTGTCCGAAGTTGCGACGACGTAATCTCCATATTTTTCCGCAACCGCTGCCATGATTTTTCGTTTGCCTCTGTCACGGTCGCCGCCGCAGCCGAATACAACGATAAGCCTCGATTTTGTGATGCGTCTGGCGGTAATAAGCAAATTTTTAAGCCCTTCGGGAGTGTGTGCGTAATCGATGATAATCGTGCCTTTTTCAGCCCTTAAAACGCTGAATCTGCCTTTGACGCTCCTGACGCGCCGAACCGCCGTTGCCAAAATTTCGCCCTTAACATTAAACTCCTCGCACACCGAAAGCGCGGCAAGAAGATTGTAGACGTTGAATTCTCCGTATAAATTCGAGCGCACTTCGACAAGGTCGTCGTTTAGATTTGCCACAAATTTTACGCCGTCCAAATCGTCAATTACGTCCACGGCGAAACAGTCCGCAGGGTTTTTAAGTCCGTAAGTTATATAAGGCGTTTTGCTTTTGTCGAGCCTTTTTATCAGTTCTCTGCCGTATGTGTCGTCGACGTTTACGACTGCCTTTTTCACCCTGTTCGGCTGGAAATATGACAATTTTGTTTCCGCATAGATTTTGACGTCTTTGAAATAATCCAAGTGGTCGCGCCCGACGTTTGTAAAAACTGCGTAATCCGCGTGCGTACCGCAAAGTTTGTTCAGATATATTGCGTGCGCGCTGACTTCACTTATTATTACTTCAACACCTTTCACTTTCATTTTGAAGAGCAGTTCGTTAAATTCAAAGGGGTCGGGAGTGGTAAGGCTGCAACTGACTTTTTCGCCCAAAATATAGTGACCGTCCGTGCCGATAAGCCCAGTTTTTACACCTGCGTACGCGAGCATAGACGATATATAGTGTGCCGTCGACGTTTTGCCGTCCGTACCCACGACCGCAACAAATTTCAGACCCTCTGCGGGGTGCGAAAACCAGTTTGACGATATGATTGCGTACGCGGCGCGTGCATCGTCGACAAGAACGTATTCGATATTTTTTTGCGGCTTCACTTCAGTCACGGCAACAAAACCGCAACTTATTTCACCAAGGTGATTGTTGCCGTCGTCGCGGCTGCCTTTCATACAGATAAACATGTCGCCTTCGGTGACTTCATTGGAGTTAATTCTTATGTTTTTTACATCTTTTTGACGGTCGAAATTTCCGCCCAAAACGTTTATCCCTTCGAGTAGTTTATAAAGAGTCATAACTGCCCTCCGAATGTTGATACACTTATTTTAATAAGTGTATTCGTCAAAATCAACGGCTAGGCGAAACTAGACAGGAACGGAAGATAAAAGCCAAAATTCAACTGAAATTGCACTGCCGATTAGCGGTGCGGCATTATTGATTCGTATGTAATTATCTTTGCGATATTCATTCTTAAATGACGGCGTATTCTTCGATGTTTTCGGGGTCAAACGTCTTTTCTATATCTTTTGCGTTTAAATCGGGTGCAACGTTCAGATATGAGAATATACCTCTGAATATATCGCCCACAAGCGGAGCGGCAACCAACGAGCCGTAATATATATAGCCTTGCGGTTCATCAACCATCAAAAGTATTCCGTAGGGTGCTTCCTCTTCCAAAGAAAATCCCAAAAAAGAGGAAATGTATTTGCCCTGCGCAACCGCTCCGTTTGCATATTTTTGCGCAGTGCCGGTTTTTCCCGCCAAGTTGTATCCGTTGACCGCCGCGCCTTTTCCGCTGCCGTCCGTTACCACTCGCGTCAAAAGATCTCTCATAGTCGCCGACGTTTTTTCGCTTATTATCCTCTCTGTTGACTGAGGATATTCCGAATATACCCTTTTGCCGGTGTAACTGTCCTCAATATAGTTAAGCAAATGCGGTGTCACTTTTATGCCGCCATTGATAACCGCACTTGACGCCGTCAAAAGTCCGATGGGTGTTACGGCAACGGCTTGACCAAATCCGATACGCGCCAAGTCCACCGTTTTTACTGCCTTTTGCGATATGAGTATGCCCGAAGTTTCGCCGGTTAAATCAACTCCCGATTTATTTGTAAAACCAAATTTTTTCAGATAACCGTAAAATCTGTCTGTGCCAAGTGATAATGCACTGTCCATAAAAACGCAGTTGCAACTTTGTTCAACTCCTGTACCAAAATCAATTGAGCCGTGACCTTTAGTTTTCCAACAACGTATTTTTTTGCCGTCCACAATTCTGGAGCCTGCACAATAAAACCGCCTATCGACAGTCATCGCACCGCAATCCAACGCCGATGCCGCCGTAACAATTTTGAAAGTCGAGCCGGGTTCAAACACCGTTGAAACAAGCGTGCTTTTCGAGCAGGAAAACAGCGATTGAAGATCATCGCGAGGCACGTTGTTGAGGTCAAACGAAGGGTATTCGGAAAGCGCGGCGATTTCTCCCGTTTTATAATTCATCACAACGCAAGCCGCTGCTTTCGGATTATATACAGCAACCGCTTTTTGTATGGCTGCTGCCGCTAAAAGTTGGATTTTGACGTCTATGGTCGTCACCACGTTAAGCCCTGATATCGCAGGTGAATAATAGTCGTTTCCTTTGGCAAGTTCTCGCCCGACAAGGTCGGTTTCAGTGAAAATCGCGCCGTCGATTCCCGTCAAATATTTGTCATAATAAGCCTCTATACCCGTCTGACCGTTGCCGTCAAAGCCTGTAAATCCAAGCACTTGCGTCATAAAATCGCCGTATGGATAATAACGGTAGTTTTCTTCGGAATAATAAATACCGTCGGGATTCGTGGCGTATATCGCGCTGAGTTGCTCTTTGGTAACTCCTCTTGCCACCGTGATTTCCGATGCGGTTTTACCTATTTTTGTATAGATTTCCTCTTCGTCGTATCCCAAAACGCCCGATATGAGATTTGCCGTTTTACGTCTGTCCGACACGGAATTTGGACGGACGTACAAGGTATATCGCGTGGCGGTTGACGCCAAAATTTCGCCGTTTTTGTCCTTTATATCACCGCGCGGCGCATCGACGGGCACGTCGCGCAGCCATTGAGAAAGTGCCTTTGTTTGCAACTCTTTGCCTTGCACAGCCATTACGAATGCAAGTTTACAAAATACCGCAACAAACAAAAAGACCGTCGCTATTAAAATAGCCGACAGTCTTTTCTTCGGATTATGAAAAAAGGTTTTTGGTTTATCTGATATTGTAACCCGCGTCATAACCGTATTGTATGACGCCGATTTCGGTGCTATTACTTTCAATCGCCGCTGATGCGTACGCCCCAACCGATGATGTGGGTGTAACCGCGTCGCCTTTGTTGATGTCGCGCGCATTGATAATCACCAACACCGCCACCAACACAATCACTGCCACGTATACCGCCAGCAAAATTTTGCCTTTGGTGTTGAGCCTTGATTTTTTGGCGCTTTGGCTTTTATATGAGGGTCTTACTGCCGAAAATTCGCTTGTGCGCTCGACAGATGAATTTGCTCTTTGCATAGGAGCGGCGGCTCTTTGAACGGGAGCGGCGGCTCTGGGCGCAAATGCCGTCTGTGACGGTGCGGAGGTGGACGAGAGTTTTTCATAAAGTTCGTCGTCGCTCAGTCTGTCATGGTCGTTGCGCGTAAATTCATAAAGATTTTGACGGCGTTCCGCTGTTTGATAAGCAGGATTTGCGTATGCTTGATAATTCGCATAACCATAATCCTGTTCTGCATTTTGCGCTATTGGTTCTGCAACCCTAGCAGTGCGACGGTTTTGAACAACGTCGTAAAAATCATAGGAGCCTGCTTGATATTCATTGCTGCGCGGCGCGACGTAAGGGCGCGATGCGGCATATTCTCTCTCCTGTTCGGGATTGCGGGGCGCCGAGTATTGACGCACGGTAAAATTTTGTCTTTCCTGTTGGTCATAGGAAGGTTCTTGGTTGCGTGTGTGTGAAGAAAAATCCTCATAAGAAGGAAAACGCTCGATTGTTTCATCGTTAGCGGTTCTCGTATTTCTACCAAGTAATTCATCTAATGTTATCGCCATAATCTTGCCCTCCCTCTTTTTTACACTCTTTCCACAATTCTCAGTTTTGCGCTTTCCGCTCGTGAGTTTTCAACGGTTTCACGCTCGCAAGGTATAATAGGTTTTTTTGTTATAAGTTTTACTTCTTTGACTTTACCGCATACGCACACGGGGAAGTCCGGCGGACAAGTGCATTCAAGTGAAAGTTGTTTGAAAGCGTTTTTTACTATCCTGTCCTCTAATGAATGGAAGGTTATAACCGCCATTCTGCCGCCGATTTTTAGTTTTCTCGCAAGTGCCGTAACCGCTTCTTCAAGTTCACTGAGTTCTCCGTTAACCTGAATTCTAATTGCCTGAAACGTGCGTTTTGCAGGATGTCCGAATTTCCATCTTGTCGCCGCCGGATAACTCTCTTCCACAATTTTTGCCAGTTGCGTCGTTGTGGAAATCGTCTGTTTTTCTCTCTTTTGGGCTATCCTTTCCGCTATGCGTTTTGCAAGTTTTTCTTCGCCGTAATCACTTAGGATTTGAGTCAGTTGCGCCACGCTGTATTCATTTACAACGTTGAATGCCGTCAAATATTGGCTGCGGTCCATTCTCATGTCGAGCGGCGCGTCCTTTATATAGCTGAAGCCTCTTTCCGCGTTGTCCAGTTGATAGGAACTAACTCCCAAATCAAGCAAAACTCCGTCCAATCCCTTTATTCCCAATTCGCCCAGAACCTGCGGCGCGTTTTTGAAGTCGTCTTTTATATAAGTTATCTTTTCGCGGTAGGCTCTCAGCCTCTCCCCCGCTGCAAGGATTGCCTCCTCGTCACGGTCAAACGCTATCAGCCGTCCGCCTTCATTAAGTCTTTTTACGATTTCAAGCGAGTGTCCGCCGCCTCCCAGCGTGCCGTCCATATAGATGCCGTCCGGCTTAATATTCAGCCCGTTGAGGCACTCGTCAAGCAAAACTGGCGTGTGCTTGAATTCCATCTTATACTCCGTGCTTTTTAAGTTGCTCAAGCATCTTGTCGAGATTGTCGGGATTGAGAACGCTGAAGCGTTTGTCCCAAACTTCTGCCGCCCAAATTTCAACGTAAGTTCCTTTGCCCACAAAGACGATATCTTTTGTGATACCCGCGGCATCGCAGATTTCTTTGTTGAGTTTGACTCTGCCCTGCGGATCTTCATTTAGTTCGTCACCGCTGCCGAGCAATGCCGTTGCGGTATCTATCGCGTCATCGCCGCCGTAAAATTTGTCCGTGTCCACCTTTTCGATAAGAGAGGCAAATCTTTCGTGAGGAATGACGTAAAAGCAACTCATTTTGTCGCCTACTTTTCTGCCCTGAACAATATAACAAGGGTCGCCCAGTGCCTCGCGGTACTTGGCGGGTATCCTCATTCTGTTCTTTTCGTCAAGCTGATGACGAACATTTCCGAGCATGTATTTGAGCATAAGTATCCTCTTTTTATAGCATCACCTGTAGTCTACAATATATTTTGCCCACTGTCAACCCCTTTTTTATACAATTTTTAGTACATTTTTTAGTTTTTTTCGATTTACTTGTTAACTATATGCAGTTTGCAAATGTTTCGCTTGAATAAAAGCCGAAAGACTAAAATGCACTCGGATTTTGCCCTATAGAGTGCAAGGTGGGCGTCTTTTCACAATCTGAAAAAACTACGCATATAGTGTCACGGACACATATAAGGAGGTCAAAAAGATGTCTTTTTTGAACAATAATAGCGCCGACAGATGCCCCGGGAACATCAGCGGCAACCCAATCAACGGCCTTTGCGAAAAAGTTTGCGTTCAAGTGAAAAAGGTTTTCGACGCGTGTATGTCACAACAATCGCTTGAGAACACGTCCGTCACCCTAACCGACTTGACGCCGCCAAACCCTACTCCGCCGCTCACTTTTGTCAGCGGCACGTCCACGTCAAGCAAAGGCACAATCACTGCACTTACCGTCACACCCATACCCGATGGCCACAGCCTGTCAAGAGTGCAAGCAACGGTCAGCATACCCGTACAAATCAATTACACGGACGCAAACGGCGTGGCAGGTTACGGAACGGGCAGCGTATCGGTGGAATTGGACGTTGTGATGTGCGTGCCTACGGGAAGCGTATTCCCCGTGGAACTTGCCGCCGTAGCAAATTTAACTGCACCAAACGGAACGTTTTTAAGGGGAAGCACTTTCTCAATTACTGCGTGCGTAACAATAGTGCTCAAAGTCGAAGCCGATGTCGATTTGCTCATTCCTTCCTACGGATACTGCAAAATTCCGCCTTGTACACCTTATTCACAAGAAGTTTGCCAAGGAGTGTTCGATTTGCCGCTGTTCCCCAGATAGGAGGCTCGTCGGTTGGCAAAACTTTGAATGATTGGGCAACATACGAAAAGAGCGGCTGCCCAAATCAATAATTGCAGATTGGAACAACAAAATATCGTATAGGCAAAGTGAAAACTGTTGCTGCGTACCTTAAGTACATTAACAAGCAATGCGCGCGTAAAAAAGCGCGCAGTGCTTTTTTATCAGACAAAATCCGCAAATTTTGTTTAATTTTGTTTAATATGGATTTTATAAAAGGACTCGCACCACGCTCTTTTGTCGAATCAATCATTTGC
>CAYIYN010000019.1:0-19620 GCA_964367645.1 uncultured Bacteroidaceae bacterium | reverse complement strand
TTATGGGGGTGTAGCTCAGTTGGTAGAGCGCTTGAATGGCATTCAAGAGGTCCTCGGTTCGAACCCGTGCATCTCCACCAAACAAAAACAACCGAGAAATCGGTTGTTTTTGATTTCTTACTCTTTTACACGTGTACGACGGCTGCGCTGTCTATACATTTTGTTACAGTTGATTACATGTATTTTACTGCTATTTTACTGCTATTAATTATACTACTGTTTTACTGCTATTCCGTTCTTAGTGCAATCACCGGGTCTTTTCTGGACGCTATCGTTGCAGGAATAAGACCTGAAATTACGGTGATAAACACCGCGCCGAAAATCAACACAATCGGATGCCACCAAGCAATCTGCAAAAGTCCTTCAATGCCCAAAGTCGCCTTGAATATTGCGTTTGCGGGGAATTGGAGTACAAGAGATAGCACAATGCCGATAATGCCTGAGGCTATGCCAAGCAACATAGTTTCAACGTTGAAAATGTTGGATATATCCAATCGGCGCGCACCTATCGAGCGCAAAATTCCGATTTCTCGCGTGCGGTCTTGAACGGACATGTACATTATTATGGCGATAAGCAACATCGTAACGAGCACTGAAACAAGCGCAACGGCAATCAAAATATAAGTAATTGTGCTGACTAAACCATTCAATTCCGACACGATGGAATCCAAATCGTCTTTGTAATCCACTACGTTGGTGACGGTGGATTTTTTGGTACCGTTTTCTTTTGCAATAGCATCTGCGATCTCTTCTTTGGCGGCATAATCGGCGTTAAATTCGTCGATAAACTGAGTAATTTTGTTTTTGTTATCTATTGCGTAGGGATAAATGTAAATGAACGACGGCTTTTCTATGTCACGGACGTTTAGCGATGATAGCAAAGCATCGTAATCGGTTGGCGAAACTGTTTCACCCGTGCTGACGTTTTTTATCGTGGCCAAAGCGGCAGCGTCAAACAGTGCACGTTCCTCGATCGTCAAATCCTTGTACTTTACACCGTTGCCAATCTTTTCCGTTGCGGGAACAGCCGCGTCAATAATTTCTCTGTATGCGTTATACTCCGCTGTCTGAGCGGTAACATAATCGCAACTATTTGCGTCGTTTATGACGTAATCGCCAAGTGCAGATGTGTATCCGACAACTCCCTTTATACAGCCGCCGTCAACGCCTTCTTTGGTGCGGATTATTCCGCTTATTGCAACTTTTACGCCGCTCGCCTCTATTGCCGAGGAAAGTTGCAAGGAGTTGATGCTTGTATAAAGTTCGCTTACGCTGTCATATACATACGATGCGCTCGTAGGAAGAATATAATATTCTTTGCCTAAAATTTGGTCAAAACTTGTCGTATAGTCGTTTAATTTTTCGGAGTTCGTCATTGCTGACAACAAATCAGTCAATCCCATTTCATCCAAAAGGAGCATATCGAAATCTGTAATTTGGTTATAGTCATCAAGCACCAATACGATTTCGTTCATATTTTGGGGTAGATGTCCCGCAAGAACCGAATATTGTGAATCAATGACGTTGTCTTCGGCAATTATTTCATCCCAAAACGCAAAAGTATTGAGCGTACTTTTGAAAGCCGCTTTTCTTTCTTCGTCGTCACCGCCTAAAAGCGTTAATAAACCGCCTATCGAGTCGCTTTCGGAAAGAGGGTTGAGTCGCCTATAAGGTTTGTCTTCGGAGGGTTTGCGGTAAATGTTCATATTTATCGAATAATCATAACGCACCGCACCCAGCGAATAATCAAAGTTTTCTTCCAAATGTTTTTTGAAAACGCTTATGTCACTATCTTTGGATATTTTGTTCATCATCGCTTTGAACATACCTGAAAACTGCCCGTAAACATACACCAGTTCCTCTTCGGTAAATTTTTCCCTTATCGATTCGTCCCCCGTGAAAATGCCCAATATCGAACCTAAATCCAATGAGTCGCCGGACAATTCGTCACCGCCCAAAAATTCTTCAAAAGTGTTGAGAACGGAAAATTCACCCGACGAAATCGTAACGGGATATTTTGCCATCGATTGCTCTTCAAAGCGGTCAATGTAAACGTTGAAACCGTTGTTAACCGCCAATATAAGAGCCATACTGATAATGCCTATACTGCCGGCAACAGCGGTCATTATGCTTCTTCCGCGCTTGTTAATGAGATTTTGGACAGAAAGTTTGACAGATGTCCAAAACGACATTGTCGCACCTTTTTTCTTTTTGGTGCGCTTATGTTTTTGAACAGGCATTTCGTCAATTAGGCACGTATTTTCCGCCAAATCATCACCGATTTCGGTGTTTATGCTATCATTTGTTTCACTTAAAGCTTCTATTGTGTCTTTTGATTGTGTTTCTTCATTTGTTTTGCCATCTGATATTGTTTGTTCATTTTCTTTTTCGATTGACTCATCGACAACCGTTTCATTTGAAATTTCCGTCAAATTTTCTGAACCTGCAACATCGTCGTCTGTTATGTACGGATTGTCGTCGGAGATGATTTTACCGTCCAAAACCCTAATAATACGCGTGGAATATTTGGAAGCAAGTTCAGAGTTGTGTGTCACCATTATGACAAGTTTCTCTTCGGACAACTCTTTCAAAATGTCCATAATTTGTCTGGAAGTTTCGCTGTCGATTGCGCCGGTCGGTTCGTCCGCAAGCAAAATATCCGGTTCGTTGACAATAGCGCGGGCGATTGCAACTCTCTGCATTTGACCGCCGGATAATTGATTGGGGCGTTTTGTATATTGTCCTTCAAGACCTACTCTATCCAAGGCGCGCTTTGCGCGCGTTTCCCGCTCCTCCTTTCCGACACCCGAAACAGTGAGTGCAAGTTCGACGTTTGTAAGTACGCTTAAATGTGGAATTAAGTTGTAATTTTGAAAAACAAAACCGATTTTTTGGTTTCTGAAATCATCCCAATCTGTTTCTTTGTAACCCGAAGTAGAGATGCCGTCCAAATAAATCGTTCCTTCGGTTGCTCTGTCCAGCCCGCCCACGACGTTCATAAGAGTTGTTTTTCCGCAGCCGGATTGGCCAAGAATTGAAACAAATTCGTTTTTTCTGAAATTTACGGTAATTCCGTTAAGCGCGTGGATTATTTGTTCGCCGACATAATAGTCTTTCTTTATGTTCTTTAGTGCAAGCATAAATTTTTACAATCTCCCTTATTCGGATTTCATTATAAACTGCGTGGATTCCCGTTTATAGACACTGTCAGCGGCAAATCCCTGCGCCAGCAATAAACTTATATTTAGGCGAATAGAAATTTACATGCTGTTCTATATTGTTTTTCTTTTGATAGGCGCGCAAGAAAGTGCGCGCCGTTTTGTTGAATTCTTTTACTTATTAACCGGCATTTTTAGTTTTATTACGGTTTTCAGCACTGATTTTGCACTGCGCTCGATTTCTCCGTGAGTAATCCCTTCGCGCGTGCCTAGCGTTTTTAAAAGAGTGCCGTCCGAGTGGTATCCTCCGCCCACTCGTGACATATTGCCGGGCATAAGGACGTCAACTCCGGCGCGCACGCGGTAGGCATTATCTGCAATCGTCGGGAACTCCGGACTTGCGCTTTTTTGCATCCACCAGTCGGTTATTATCAACCCTTCATATTTCCATTCCTCTCTTAACACTACAGTCGCAAGGTCAAAGTTATAATGACTCCAAACTCCGTTGATTTTGTTGTAAGAAGTCATTATGTTGACGGGATTGCTTTCCTTTATGCAGATTTCAAAGCCTTTTAGATAAATTTCGCGAAGAGCGCGCTCCGACACGCGTGAATCGTTGCGGTTTCTTCTGACTTCTTGATTGTTGCATGCAAAGTGCTTCGGACACGCGCCTCTGCCGTTTTTTTGCACTCCGTTCACAAACGCGCAAGCCATTTTGCCGCTAAGATACGAATCTTCCGAAAAATATTCAAAGTTTCTTCCGCAAAGAGGATTGCGGTGTATATTCATACCCGGTCCTAACAGCACGTCGGAGCCATAATGAACCATTTCCTCCCCGACTTTTTCATACAAATCGTTAATTAGTTCCGTGTTCCAGGTGCACGCTTGCGCAGTGCCGCAAGGCAAAAGTGAAGTGAAATAACACAGCCTTATGCCCGCCGGACCATCTGTCGTGATAACAGCAGGGACACCTCTTTTTTGGAGTGACGGGATTATCCCGCCGTACGCGCCGGCGTTTCCGACCGCGCCTTGCGGTGCGTTCATTGCACCGTATCCGCGCGTCAATGCTTCAAGTTCATTATCACTTAATTGCGATACAAAATCGTCAATGGAAGATAAACCGTTTGCAACGTCAGAAAAGTTTATGCCCTTTTCACCGCCGCAACCGTAGGCAGGAGGCAGTGAGGAAAGGATACGTTCTCTTGAATCATAGTCTTTCAAGGGTACACGCTCACGTGCGCACGATACACCCGCGCCGTCGGCTTTGGCCGTCATTCTTTCAAATGCATCGGAGGGTCCGCAAATTGCCTTCATATGTTTGAAAGCAACGGTTGCTTCCTGTTCAAATTCACCGGCAAGCATATCCGCTTTTACGCTGTTGCCGACATAAAACGCGTATTCGCCTTTTTCCAAGACATAGGCGTGATTAAAAGAGGTGACGCCGCTGTCGTCATAACTGCACAGCGAGTATGTGTCGGATTTCAATGTGACGGTGACACTTTCATTTGGCTCAAGAAGAGGAGTTTTATAAAAATCCAAAAGCACGCGTTTTGCTTTGCCGAGTTTTCCTTGCGGCGCACATAGATAGAGTTGAACGGTTTCTTTCCCCGCACGGTCACCTGTGTTTGTGACCTTTGTCACGATTTCCACTCCGCTGTCGGTTTTTGCAAAGTTTTCGACGGAAATTTCAAAATTCGTATAAGACAGCCCAAAGCCGAAAGGGAACAACACCTTTTCGGGTGCAAAAGTTTCAAAATATCTATAACCGACAAAAATATCTTCTTCATAACAGTTGAAGTTTTTTCCGCCAAAATTGTTTGAAGACGGATAATAGTCATAACTATGAGCAATCGTATCCGCCAATTTGCCTGAAAAATTTGTGTCGCCGACGAGCAAATCAACGATAGCATTTCCGCTTTCCATACCGCCTTGCCACGCATATACGACAGCGGATAGTTTATCTCCATAGTTTACCGTCCAAGACATATCGATGACATTTCCGCAGTCCAGCACAACGACGGTTTGATGAAATTCTTTCGTCACACGGTCCAACATTTCGGTTTCCGTATCGGTGAGATAATAACTACCTTTTTTTAGCGTATTCTCCCTATCTTCGCCCGCGGCTCGCCCTATTAAAACAACGGCGGTTTCACATTCTTTTGCGACCTTTGTCAAAAGGTCCGCTCTTATGGGCATTTCTTCAAAGTTCATTGGCCAATGTCCCCAAAAGCCTTCGTCGATTTTATTTTTGGAAATCTCACGCCACTTTTTATATTCGGACGATAAAGTGCGGTTTATGATTACTTTATCTTCTTTTTCTGCATTTTCAAAGGCCTCGACGGGGCTTACGGTATAAGGAGGTTTGACGTCGCCGCCGCTGCCGTAACCTACAAAAAAATAATCATACTGACAACGTCCGAAGAGTGCGATTTTACTGCCTTTTTTCAAAGGCAAAACACCGTCATTTTTAAGGAGAACTGCGCCCTCGGCTCCCGCATTCCTTATCAATTCTTTTATACCGGAAGTGACATATCTTTCGCCAATCGGGACGTTGGCGTCTTGCATAAGCCCGCCGCCGCCGAATAGTTTAATCGCGCCTCTAACCACAGTGTTGAAAACTCTTTTCGCGCTCATAATGCCTCCCTACTGCCAAAAATTTAACTTTGAAATGAATTGTGAAAGACCGAACACTTTTATTATATCACTTACATCACCTCCGTGCAATAGCGTATATGCGCTCCTGCGCGTGGATGAATAGTTTGTTTTCTGGTTTTGTTTATTCTAGTTCAGATGTCGTATATGCGCTCCTGCGCGCGAATGCATAGAGATGCGCGAAACACTTCAACCTTTATTCAAACATTATTCTTCTTGCATGTGCAATGTTTTCGGTATATCCTAGTTTTTGGAGGTATATTATGACCCAAGACAAAAAACACCTTTATGCAACTCAATTTTCTAAGATGCTTCAAGTGCCCACCGTCACTGATTGTGACAGGGTTATATTCAAGAATTTGCATGCCGTTATGCGTGATATCGCGCCAAATTTTCACACCCTGCCTTGTGCCAATCCCAGAAACAGTGCGCTGGTTTTCAAATGGGAGGGCAAACACCACGATCGTCCGCTAGTGCTTATGGGGCATCAAGACGTCGTCCCCGAGGGCGAACACTCAAAGTGGAGGTACCCTCCCTATTCGGGCGAGATAGCCGAAGACAGAATTTGGGGCAGAGGTGCGCTTGATTGCAAATCGACTGTGTTTGCCAGTATGGTTGCCGCAGACGAACTAATTGGGCAAGGCTTTGTGCCCGAACAAGACGTTTATTTTTGTTACGGCGACGATGAAGAGAATAGCGGCGGCAGTGCGATTGCCGAAGCAAATTATCTGAAGTCACTTGGTGTCAAACCCGCGCTTGTTTTAGACGAAGGCGGCGGAATGATGCAAAAAGAAGGAATGCCTAAATTCTTAAAAACGTCTGTCGGAGTTGTTGGCGTGTGTGAAAAAGGTTTTGCAGATTACAAATTCTATGCGCCTTCAAACGGAGGCCACAGCAGTGCACCGCCGAAAAACACCCCGTTTGTTAGACTTGCTAAATTTATTTTGTACTGTGAAAAGCATGAGTTGTTTGAACGCAAAGTGCTGCCAATCGTAAAAGAAATGCTTGCTCAGTTTGCAAAAGCCGTCAAACCGATTTATGCACCAATCGTAAAATACGCATATTTGTTTGTCCCGCTTGCAATGAAGGTTTCGCCGGCCCTTGCGCCGCAACTTAAAGCGTTTTTACAAACGACTATGGTATTCACTATGGCTCAAGGCGCGGCGGCAACCAACAATATACCCGACTCGGCATGGGTGCTTGCCAACATTAGATTTTCACCTCAAGAGGGCGGAGATGCGTGCTATAAAAAAATTGAAAAAGTTGCAAAAAAATATAATATCAAAATCGAAGTGTTAAATTCGCGCGATGCAAGCGCAATCGCCAATACGAAATCGGAAGAATACAATTTCACTTGCGACATCATAAACAAAACCTACGGCGACACAATTTTGGCACCATATCTTATTGCCGGAGGCACAGACTGCCGCTATATGCAAGAATTGTGCCCCACCGCCCTGCGCTTTACGCCATTTTTGGTGACTATGGCTGAAATGCAATGTTGTCACGCATACAACGAGTGCATTCCCGTTGACTCACTCTATAAAGGCGTTGAGTTTTTCAAAACTCTGCTTACGTCGTTCAAGTAATATCGAGGAAGACCAACAATATTATTCTCCGTTGGCAAAATTATGTTTTAGTTTTGAATAATAAAAAGGCACTAGCGCGTGCCTTTTTTGCTTATATGATTGAAATCTACTTCTTATATGTTTGTTGATTTTAGTTTGATGTCACGCCAACAACGTGTTTTCTGCGCGGTTTGCCCACAAAGTATACGACCAAACTGTTGTAACCTGCATTGCCGGCAACCAATCTGTTGATATAGCCGTATTTGATTGGCACGGTGGAATCCACTTCGCTGATTTTTGTTGCCAATTCCTCGGCGTCCGACTGATTTCCGGTGTGGCCGACAAGATAGAAATCGTTCTTTTCAGGTTTTACGTATTCTCTGAAACATCTTACTATTTCTGCGATTGCCTTTTTGCGTCCGAGAGCCTTTGCAAGAGCGGCGACTTTGCCCTCGCTGTTAAGTTCCAAAATAGGCTTAACCTGCATAATCAATCCGACCAAAGCCGATATTGCCGAAATCCTGCCGCTGTGTCTAAGGTTCTTTAAATCGTCCACGATAAAAATGTTGTGGATGCAGCGTTTGTTTTCTTCAAGCCACGCGATGACTTCGTCCATGCTCGCACCCGCGTCTTGCATCTTTTTGGCATAATATACGCACACGCCCTCCCCGCCTGCTCCGTTCAATGAGTCGACGATTTCAAGGCGTCTTTCGGGAAAATCAACTCTAAGCTGTTCTATCACCTTGCACATGCTGTCGTAACTGCCGGACATACCGGAAGAAAACGAGATAAACAGCATATCTTTGTCCGTTTCGGAAAGAAGGTTTTTGAAAATCTTATATGCGGTTTCGCGGTTTACCTGTGCGGTATTGACAAGATTTCCCTCTTTTAGCATTTGATAATATTCGAGCATCGAGGGGCATTCTTCTTCAAACTCGTAGTGTTTGCCTTTGATTGAAAAAGGCATCGGGACCATAGTGGTGGGATGTTCTTCGTAATAACCGAAATATAAATCCGCAGCGTTGTCGGTAGTGATGATATAATCACTCATAAGCTCTCCCCATGTGCTTTTTGCACAATATAAATGATTTTCGTATATTATATCATCCATAAGATGGAATAGCAAGGAGAATTGTTTTATCGCTCTGCCGCGTCTTAAACGGCTTTAAAAAAATGGGTCTTGCAAATCGCTATTGAAAGTAGTAATATGGAAATCCAATTAAGGAGGATGGATATGGCACTTGCTCTTTCGATGTTAATCGTTTCGTGCTTAAGCGTGGTAGTTATGACCTCGCTCAATTTAAAAGTACGTTTAAAGAGCAAAATCTACTTGCACCTTTACTGGATAATACCCGTTATCTGCGCAACGGTGCTTTTGGCAACAAAAACCGTGCCGATAGAACAATTACTTTATGAATTCGACTTTTCAAGGACGATGAACCCCATAAAAATACTGGTGCTGTTTATATCGGTATCGGTCATTTCCATTTTTGTGGACCAAACGGGTTTGTTCAAATGGCTGGCGGCGAAACACGTGGGAAAAGAAGGTCTTAACCAAAAGAAAATGTTTGCGCTTCTGTATTTAATAATTTCCGCCTGCACCATTATCACCAGAAACAGCACCATACTTTTGACATTTACTCCGTTTATCTGCTATTTCGCTCGCCGCGGCGGTGTGAATCCGGCGCCGTACCTGTTGTCTGAACTTGTGGCGGCAAACACCTGGAGTATGTTTTTCAACTTCGGAAACGTGACAAATCTATATATTGCAGAATCACTCGGTGTTGATTTTGGCGAATACGTATCGGTGATGGCTGTGCCGACGGTTTTTGCGGCGATAGTTTCGTTCACAATGCTTTACATCATATTCAGAAAGGACCTAAAAGCCCCTATGGAGCCTGCATCGGTGGAAATTACAATCAAAAACAAGCCGGCTTTAATTGTCGGAGTAACAGGGCTTGCGGTTTGCACCATACTTATTATTGTTGCCTCATACGCTCCGATTGAAATGTGGCTTGCAAGTCTTGTCTGTGCTGCCGTCACGCTGATTGCGGGTACGATTTGCTACAAAGCAAAAAAACAAAATCTTCACCGCATTGCAAAAACGCTCAGACGTGCGCCTTGGCATCTTGTTCCTTTTCTGCCTGCGATGTACGTGATAGTTCTTTCCCTTCGCAACTGCGGAATAACGGCGATTTTAACGGACTTTTTTGGAAATCACACCCTCATATCCGTCGGTGCGATTGCCGCAGTCGGCTCTAGTTTTATGAACAATATACCACTAAGTATGCTTTTCACCGACATACTCTCTAATATGAGCGGCAAACAACTTTTAATCGGCGCATACGCAACGGTTATAGGCAGTAATTTAGGCGCGCTGATTACCCCCGCAGCGTCAATGTCCGCGGTAATGTGGCGCAGCACCGTGCGCCACAAGCACGTTAATTTAAGCCTAAGTTATCTTCTCTCACGCGGTATAGTTGTTGCAATTCCCACCATTGCCGCCGCTCTTGGCGGGCTGGCTTTAATGTCGCTGACTTTCTAAATCAAAACACACTTTTGCTCAATTTTATATATCGCTTGTTTTTGCATAGTGTATTTGTTATACTTTCCTCATGCCAAACAAAATCACCATTGACAACTGCCGCGATATGGGCGGTCTAACAACCGATGACGGAAAAGTTTTTAAACATGGAAAACTATACCGCACGGCGTCTTTATACGCAAAAACGTGCGCGGATAAGCGCTTTATTGAAAGTCTGAATCTTGACACGATAATTGACTTCCGCAACGAAACGGAAGTCAGCGAAAACCCCGACTATGTTCCGAGCGGCGTTGAATACGTTTATGCAAATGTACTAAAACTGCCCGAACACAAAGCACTTGTTTTTTCCAAACAGGAAAAGACGCGTCTTCTAAAACTTACGTCAGACCAATCTCAACTTATGCTCGACACCGTTTTAAAAACCTACCGATATATGCCGTTTGCGGCGGAGGAATATGCCGAACTGTTTGACCGTATGGACGAAGGCAAAACCATTGCTTTTCACTGCACCGCGGGCAAGGACAGAACGGGTATTGCCGCAATGCTAATCGAAATGGCTTTCAACCGCAATTTGGAGGATATACGCTCTCAATATATGCTTTCAAACGAATTTAGAGCCGCCACAAACAAAAGAATCCTGCGCATTTTGAAATTGTTCCGCGCGTCAAAAATAGGCATCGAAGCCTGCATGTATGCGCTCACAAACCACGTGGAAAATTTTGACCTTGCAATATCAACGATACTCTCGCGCTATCCCAACATTCCCAGCTTCTTGGACGAGGTGCACGGCATAACCCCCGAAAGAATCAAAAATTGGGAAACTTTTTATATCGAGCAATAAAAATATTTGGCAAACAAAAATAAAAACAAGTAATTAAAACAACAAATACAACGCAAAAAATGACAAAACAAATAAGAAACGGCGGAGTAATCTCCGCCGTTTTTCAATCTTTTGCATTTCTATATTTATATCTCAGTCAAGGTCCTTCCAAAGCGACTTGTACACCTTTTCGTTGTACACTATTGTGTTGGCATACTTCACTCCGAAACTGTTTGCATTGAGGTTATAAAGATCTGCCTTTTTGCCATCGTCCAAACTTGTTTTGATTTGGTCGTAGAGCGTCACGCAGTCGTCAAGAGTTTTGCCGTAAGAAATAATATAGTTCAAGGGCAAAATCCCGCTTGCATCGTCCAAAACAACTTGCTCACCCTCAATAAGGTTGCCTTCGGTGTCCTCTGTGAGAGTATAGGTTGTGTCGTCCCAAACTTTGTTAGAGCAAAGCAAAATGAATATACCTGCGTATCCGTTTGAAGTTGCGCCGCTTTCAATAAAGCTGTCAGCAAAAACATAACTGCCGCCAACCGTGCCGTCAACCGTATAACTTCCGGTGCCTGCTTTTATAAGTCCGCGCGCGTGATCGGTGAACGCGTCAATAAAACTGCTTTCCTCTTCTTCGGGTGTTACCAGGTATCCAAGACCGCCGTTATTGTTATCGGTTGAGGTCATGCCGCTGTCGTCACCGACAAGATAAACCCACGTGGTTGCCATTTCACGCAGCCAGTAAATGCTTTCTATATGTGTAAGGTTCCCCAGTGTAACTTGCGCCTTTATGCTCTCAAAACTGTTGTAAACCTGTTGCACGATACCGGGATGAGCCGCTTCGTCTGCGCTAAACGCGGGGACGGTGTCAAGAAGATAAGCCATAGAGGGGCATTCTTTGACGTTGTATACAATTTCCCATTCTCCGCTTTCGGCGTTCTTTTTAAACTCTACGATTTTGTCATAGTTATTATCAGCATTATATTCGGTTGCATTGGCTGCGCCGCTAAGTCCGTTGAAAGGGTTATTGGGATCTGTCATCGGGTCGACGATTTCATCGTCCTCGGTTTCTCCGTCACCGTCATAATCTATTTCCGCATCGGCGTCATAATCGGGGTTTGTGACATGAATTTGCATTGCTGATAACAACTGGTTGCGTCTTGCAGTGATAATGCTCTTTGCCATTCCGTTGGCCACCATTGTGGTGAGTTCATCCGTAGCGTCAGTATCCAGTTTGAGAAGCAGATTGACAACAAAGCCATAGCCGCTGTTGTTGTCGTCCACTGTGAACTTATGGAAATACGTTGTGTTAAGCGTTGAGGTGAGCGCAGTTGCAAACGCACTTTCGGACGTGGCAAATGTATCCTTGTTTTCCGCTATGACGCGCTGCCATTGGGCTTCGACGTCCGCGGTTGTAGAATCAACCGCTCTTCCTATATATCTTTCCAATTTCTCAACAAGCAAAGTCTTCATTTCGCTTTCAAGATAATAGTTATAATCGTGGTAAAGTGTTTTTAGATTTGAGTTCAGTTTTTCTATACCCTCTTCCAAGTATTCTTCAAACTCAGCGTCTGTGGGTTTTACGGTGACGTCCGTAAGTTCCGCCTCTCCGCTTTTGATTTTTGCTTGATAGGCTTCAGAGAAGAAAACGTCGCTTACTACAAAATCGGTTCCGTTGTAATCGGGGTCGTAATCGGGGTCGTTCTCTTCAGTATCTTCACTCTCATCCGCGCGCACGGCTCTGGGAGTACGGAATTCCACCCATTTTGCATACAGGGTCATTGTTTCTTCAACTTTTGATTCAAAATCAAATTTGTTGCCTTCTGTGCAGGCTTTATCGGTGTACCAGCCGTAGAATGAATATCCTGTGTAAGTAGGGTTTTCAGGTTCATCGGCGGCAGTGCTACGTTGAATTTTTTGTGTTTCAACACTGCTTCCGCCTAGACTGTCAAATTTGACTCTGACAGGATCGGTGACTTCCGCTTTTTCAGGCTTTGTAGTTTCGGTTCCGCTGTTTGCCTTGTCTTCGGTTATCAGTCCGGCGATTATAGTGCTCAAGGAAGAGAGCATATCCTCGTTGGTGTTGTCGATTGCTTTGCTATATTCGCTCACCGTCAAAAGTTCTTTAACGGTACAAAGTTCCGGCGCTTTGCTGACATTGTCGGCTTTTGCGATGTACTCTTTTGCATAAAGCACAAGCAGTTCGCGCTGCGCAAGCGATTTGACGATATAATCGGCGGCTTCTTGATAGGAAAGTCCGTAATAGTAGGTGTAATAATAGGCGTAGTTGTTGAAACTTGCCACCATTTCGCCTTTGGTAACGTGAGCGACTTGATTGCCGTATGTGACCGTGGCAACGACTTGTTTTGAATCTCTCTCGTCGTTCTTTTTGAAAATTTCGTCACAGCCGGTAAAAACGCTCAATGCCACAGAGAGCACAAGCACTAGAACCAGGGCGACAACAATTCTTTTTTTCATATAAAACTCCGTATGCGGGTTTGAAATAGTATAAATGATTATACACATTATTTTCCACGCGCGCAACTGTTTTTTCAATTCACCTGCGAGGCGCGCTTCGTCGCGCATATGCTGTGTGCTTTAAAAGCAGTGACTTGTCAAAAATCAGCAGTTGAAAAGGAACGGCAAGCGATGACATTTTATTGAAAATCGGCGGTTTTTTTCAATAATTTTATATTTCTGCCTGTATTGAACCGAAAAATTCAAGCAGTGCGCCGATTTTCTTTTCGGGCGGCAGTTTTTTGACGTCAAAAATCAGCGACGGAGGTATTGTTGAAGTTAAAACCACGCTGTCGGAATGCGCCGATACGGCACGCATAATACCTTCGTTTTTGAAAATTTCCGAATCGTAAAAATTCACACCTGCGCCGTTCCTGTTTATTACAATTTTCATAACCTCGCATTTTTTTGCGAAGTTTTTTAGAAGTGATATATCGATAAGGTTTCTTAGCGGCGGCTCAACCGCGCCGAAAACTTCGTTTAGTTCGCCAAGAAGTTCATCGCGCGCACTGAAACCGGAAACGGTGGCGATGCGCTTGTATATCCGCATTTTGTCGCGTCCGCTGACGTAACCTTCACGTATAAAAGCGGGAGCGTCCACTTTCATTTCCACTTCGCGCACTTCTCTCGTTGCTCTGCCGGTACGCAGTTCTTCAACGGTATCGTTCAAAATTTCGATATACATTTCATAACCGACGCGCTCGATGTGTCCGTGTTGCTCCGCTCCTAAAAGATTTCCTGCTCCGCGTATGCTCAAATCTGAAAGCGCAACTTTGAAACCGCTGCCGATTTCGGTGTTATCAAGAAGCGCTTGCAATCTTTTGCCTGCGATTTCACTCAAAGCGCCGTTTTCAGGCACGGTAAAATAGGCATGGGCAAGGGCTCCGCGTCTGCCGACACGCCCTCTCAACTGATACAGTTGCGCCAGTCCGAAATGTCCCGATTCTATAACGATGAGCGTGTTTGCATCCGGTAAATCTATGCCGTTTTCGATTATTGTGGTAGCAATCAACACATCATAGCGTTTTTCATAAAAATCACTGATTCTCTTTTCAAGTTCGCCGCCTGCCATCTGACCGTGCGCCGTTATAATGCGGATTTTTTCATCCAACATGCCGCCAAGACGGCTTGCGTAAAAATCAAGTGCCTCGATATCGTTTAACAAAATCAGCGTTTGGCCGCCTCTTGAACATTCTCTTGTGATTGCGTCCACCGCCAAAGAATCCGAATAGGGCAAAACGTATGTTTGCACGGGCAGTCTGCCTTTGGGCGCAGTTTCGAGCATGGATATATCCCTTATACCGCTAAGCGACATATTCAACGTTCTGGGAATTGGCGTTGCCGACAGCGTCAGCACGTTGACAAGAGGATATTTTGATTTGAGTTTTTCTTTGTGGTCGACTCCAAAACGCTGTTCCTCATCCAAAACGAGTATGCCCAAATCGTGAAACCTGACATTTTCGCCGAGCACCTTGTGCGTTGCAACCACAACGTGCAAAGTTCCGTCCTTTAGACGATTAAGGGTTTTGTGGTTTTCTCCTTCCGATTGAAGCCGCGTCAAGAGAGCGCAGTCTATCCCAAATTCGTCAAGCCTAGGCTTTAAAAGCTCATAATGTTGACGTGCAAGTATAGTGGTCGGCGCGAGCAGTACCGCTTGTTTTGCGTCGATAACGGTTTTGAACATAGCTCTGAACGCCACTTCAGTTTTGCCAAAGCCCACGTCGCCCACAAGCAGCCTATCCATAATTTTGCCGCTTTCCATATCGCGCTTGATGTCGTCAATCGCTTTTAACTGGTCGGGTGTTTCTTCAAACTCAAATTTGTCTTCAAACTCTTTTTGCCAAACGGTGTCGGATGAATATTTAAATCCTTTTTGCTTTTCACGCTTGGCATATAACTCCACCAAATTGACGGCAAGTTTTTTGACGGAGGCTCGGACTTTTGCCTTTTCTCTTTCAAATTCCTTTCCGCCGAGTTTGTTGAGTTTTGGATTTTCCTCTCCGACAAACTTTTGGAGGTTATCCATCTGGTCGGAAGCAACGTATAATTTATCTCCGTCACGGTAGCGAAGCACAACGTATTCTTTTTCATAACAGCCGGATTTTAGTATCTGAGTTCCTTCGCAAATTCCCACACCGTGGAACCTATGAACGACATAATCACCCGCTTTTGGTGCTATAAACTGCGTTTTCTGCGAAATAACACTTTTGTCGCGGTGCTTGCCGACACACTCGGCAACGCCCACAACGACGACTTTTAAATCCGAATAATTGAAGCCGTTTATAATGCCTAAAGGCGTGACCAGTACGCTGTTTGCTCCCTCACCGTCCTCGCTGTATTCGGCGTATACTCCCTCGCGTGTCAGCGTTTCCAATACGCCTTTCGCCCTTTCAAAACTCCCGCAAGCAAACAACACCTTAAAGCCGTTTAATACAAAAGCGTTTATTTCTTTTGAGGTGCTGTTGACGTCCAAATAATACCTTGTAACAGGACGGCATTTAGGCTCTATCAAAAGTTTTGGCTCGAAGAGCGGATTGCTCAGGGCAAGCACGCTGAAACTCACTTTTCTCGACGTTAAAAGTCGCCGTCTTATCTCCGTTTCTTCCACAATCGAGCGGCGGTGTTCGTCTAAAATTTCGCCCGCTTCCGCAAGCGGTTTAAGTCTGCCTGAAAATTCCTTGCCCAGTATCGCGATTTTTTCGGCGACGACTTTCGGCTCGTCGAGAACAACAACCGATTTTTTACCCGTCATTTTTTCGGCATAATCCAAATAGTCAAAAACGGTCGCGGTAGCCTCTTCAACAAAAGGGAGTGCCCAAATTGCAGAGGGCGAACACGCGCCCTCGTGCAATAATTCCGCCGTTTTTGTTGCTGCGGAATTATCGGAATGCCTTTTGAGTGTTGCGATGGTATTATCGGCACTTTCTTTGTCAAGGATTATGTCGCTTGCCGGAGCAACTATAACACTTTCAATTTCACCGATTGGAAGCATCGATTCAACATCAATAATTTTTATATCTTCAATGAGTTCGTCAAAGAAATTAACGCGGCAAGCGGAGCCGTCAATGGAGTAAATGTCGAGAATATCGCCTCTTAAGGCAAAATCCCCAATGTCGCTTATCATATCCTGCCTAGTGTATCCGCAAAGCGCAAGTGCGTCCGCAACCGACTGCGGAGATACAACGTCCTCTTTTTTTAGCGTAACCGAATACTTTGCAACAAGTTCGGGCTTCGGCAGTTTTTGCAAAAGCGCGTCCGCCGAAACGACGAGGGTCTTGCACTCCAAAAAAACAAATTTAGAAAGAGCGTTTGCACGCTCTAAAACGGAGTTTAAAGAAAAATCGCCCCGATGGACGAGAACGTCGTCACGGTGCGGAAGATATACTGCGCTGTTTTTTTCATAGGCGTTTAGTTTAGTATAAACGCTTTTTGCTTGAAGACTGTCAGCCGTGATATAAAGTTTGACGGCAGAAATGCCGTCCGCCAAATGTATTTTTGCCCCTTCTGTCAGCCGTATAACAGATATAGCCGATAAATTTTTATCGGTAAGTCGCTCATCTGTGATTCTGTTCAGCTTTGCAAAACGCTCGCCGAGATTTTGCAATTTTAAAAAGGAAGGAAGCATTGGGTGTTTTTAAGTCCGTAATATACTATTTTTTGCGGTTCAGTCTTTCTTCTACACGCTGAATATCAACGCCTTTTAGTAGGTCGAGAACAGCGGTTACAACTTCGCTGATACTATCATGCAAAACCAATTTATCTTCATAACATGGCTTTGAAAGCACCAAATCAATAAGTTGTATGTCTTTTTCTTCAAGTTCGTAATTTTTGATACCTATTCGTATTCTTTTGAAAGTTGTTGTGCCCAGGGCTCCTACCACGCTTTTCATTCCCTTGTGACTGCCTGCACTGCCCTCTTCTCTAAGCCTCGTTTTCCCAAGAGGCAAATCGGCATCGTCGTATACAACGATTAATTCACGCTCAACGTCAACTCCGTACTTTTGCACAAGTTCTTTGACGGCGTTGCCGCTCAAATTCATAAACGTATCGGGCTTTGCCAGTACAAATTCCAAACAACCGTCAAAAACTTTTGCAACGTGAGAAAAGGTGCGCTTTTCTGCCGAAAAATTCACTTTGAACTTGCTTGCAATTGCATCAACCGTCATAAAGCCGATGTTGTGATAGGTGCTTTTGTACTTAAGTCCGGGATTGCCCAAACCAACCACTAGGTACATATATTCTCCCGCGCGCTTCCGCATACGCTAGGCGCAAAGTTAATTGTGTTTGAATATCTTATTCCTCATGCAAAATTTTTGAATTCGTTTTTTCAAAAACGCTGTGAGAGCAATTTTGTATGACTCTTATAATATTTTGACGCTCTTCTATTCGCATTTCGCAAGTTTTGTTCTTTTTATTGCGGCTTATCTTTCTTTTTGCTCTCTTGTCTAACGCGCCCGATAGTGAACGAATCGTCTTCCAAATCCCTTGTGACGGTCGTACCTGCGGCTATAAATGCGTTATCTCCCACTTTTAGAGGAGCAACCAGATTGACGTTTGCGCCTATGAAGCAGTTTTTGCCAACCACTGTGCGATGCTTGTCTTTTCCGTCGTAGTTGCAAAATACCGTGCCGCAACCGACGTTTGTGCCTTCTCCGACTTCGGCGTCGCCGATGTACGTTAGGTGCGCAGCCTTTGCCCCGCTGTGGAGCGTAGATGCCTTGATTTCCACATAGTCGCCCACGCGGCAGTCGTTTTCTATCACTGCGCCGCGAAGCCGTGCAAAAGGACCGATATTTGCGCGCGCGCCTACGCGCGACGACACCAAGTGAGAATAACTTACGTTTGCGCCCTCTTCGATGATACTGTCTTTAATATACGCGCCTTCCACCGTCGCACCGCACATAACCGTTGTGTCGCCGACGAGCCTTGAATACGGCAGTATAACCGCACCTTTTTCAAGTTTGACCGTGTCGTCGATAAAAACGGTGACATTATCGGGTATCATCACGCCGTTCAAAAGGTGATTTTCTGTTATCCTCTCTTTCAAAACATTATACACTATGTTGAAATTTTTTGCACTATCAACTTTGACAAAGGACATGCTTTCGACAAAAAAAGGACTGTCTTCCCATTTTTTGCACACCCTTTCCGCACTGTGCTTCGAGCCAAGCGAGAACGAGATCAAATCTTTTTGTTCCATTTCGTTTATCAACGCAAAAATTTCGTCTTTTAAGACGAGCGGCATGTCAAGCGAAAGAATAATATTATACGCGCCCTCTTTCATAAGCTTTTTAATGCTGACGTCGTCAACTATTTCATGGTCATAGTTTTCCCACTCTTTTAATTGATAATCTTCCACTGTCCGTCCCAAAAGAGGCACGTGTGAATTTTTGCCCTCTAACAATAAAATTTTTATATCATACATACTACAATATATGCCTTTAGGACTTATCTCTTTATGAAAATCCGACAAAAATTCAAAAAACGAAAAAAACAGAGAGCAACAGTATGACAAAAAACAGACGACGACAAAAAGCTGACGACGACAATATATAGTTTTCTATAATGCGAAAAAAAATCAAAATCAGCAAAAGAAGCCTGCGCAAATCGGAAAGAACAAAGGAAAATAGTTGGATTCATTTATAAACTAAATTAGATTCATTTATAAACTAAAAACGAGATTTAAAATTTAAATAATAAAAAAAAGTATAATAATACAAAAAAGCATAAGCGAATCGTTGCGATTAAAAAGAAGGACGGCAAAAGCCGTCCCTCCGACGCCGCAAAGTCAGTCATTCTCACCGTGCATCACACACAAAGCGACAATATCAACCGTGTCTGTTTCGTCGGTTTCGACCTTATTAAAGTCGATTCTGTCGATATCCACGTCCACACCGAACACACAACCGCACACGGCGGCCAGAACGGCAAGCAGGGCGGATAGAACAATAGAGATAAGTTTCTTTTTGTTCATAGGTCAATCTCCTTTGCAGTTATTTTTGGCAGCACAGGAGCGCTCGCGGCAAAGACAGGTTACCGCTCAAAGAACCTATATTTCAAGTTATTATGACAATTATTTTTTTCTTTTTGACTTAAAAAACTCGCTGAGGAGCGCACCGCACTCTTCGCTCATCAAACCGCCTTGAACTTCGATATCGTGATTGAACAGGCTTTTCTCAAACAAATTTATTCTGCTGCCTGCCGCGCCAGTTTTTTCATCGTACGCGCCGAAATACAGGCTTTTTATCCTTGATTGTATCATAGCGCCGGCGCACATGGCGCAAGGCTCAAGCGTGACGTAAACATCGCAGCCTTCAAGCCGCCAGGTTTGGAGCGTTTCCGCCGCTGCCGATAATGCTA
>CAYIYN010000018.1:0-20892 GCA_964367645.1 uncultured Bacteroidaceae bacterium | reverse complement strand
CCTCGTCAATCTCCGAATATGGATCCGAATAATATGTCGCAAGTTCCTTCAAATTTGCGGATATCTTTTTGAGTTTATTGACGTCTTCGGAACCCATTTCGTTGATTTTTTCGCGGTACGCGTCAAGCAATTTTGCCTGATGAGAAAGTTCGGCATTGGTTTTTTTGCGGTAGTCTTCCACCTCTCTCAAGCCTTTTTCTTTGTCCTCGAGCATTTTGACACGTTTGTCGGCTATCTCTTTGTCTATGCCTTTCATCCTCTCTTTTACTATAAGGTCAAGCTTGAGTTTGGTTTTTCGCGCTTCGATGACATCCAAACTGTCGTGAGTTTCCTCGTTTAGAGGCAAAGGCGCGCCGCAAGACACGCAAAACTTTGCACCCGGCAGATTTTTCGCACCGCAAATTAAGCAAACCGGTTTGCTTATTACATTTAAAATGCTTCCGCACTTAGCACAATAGCGGCTGCCCGCATTGTTTAGTGTGCCGCACGATGAGCATTTGGCCACGTAGCTATCGGCAACGTCAGCCCCGCATTTGGAGCAAAATGCCTGCCCTGCCTCTACTTCGCTTCCGCATATTTTGCAAATAAACATATGTTCCTCGATTGCGCCTAAAGATTTCTGTTTGTTGCTTGGTTTACCTTCGGCTTTATAAGTCGTTTTTGTTTTATCATTGATTGTTTCTTCCGCAATTATCTTTTTTTGAGTCTGCCGGCGATTTAACACAAGCGACTTTTTATTGCGGTCTATAGCCGTCTTTTAGTCCGACAATACTGTTATATTCCTCGCCTTTGACGTCGCGCTTTACAAAATAACCTTGTCTTAAAAACTGGAATCTTTCTCCCGCTTTTGCATTTTCCAAGAATCGCTCCGCCTTGGCATTTAAAACGGTAAGAGAATCCGAGTTTACCCTGTCCATATAATCCTCTTCGCCGTCGTTGATAAGATAGTCAAACATATTCAGTTTTACGTCGATGCAATCGGCAGCGTTCACCCAATGTATCGTGCCCTTGACCTTCACGTTTGCGCCTTCGTCGCCCGATTTTGTGCCTTCTAGCAACTCGACATGAACACAAATCGGCTCTCCGTTTTCGTCAATCTCACACCTTGAATATTTGACGATATACGCGCCTTTTAAGCGCACAATGCCGTCGGGCTTCAGCCTAAAATATTTAGGAGGAGGGTTCAGGTTGAAATCATCGCGCTCAATATACAATTCTCTTGAGAACGTAATATCGTGTGTGCCGCTTCCTTCTTTTTGAGGATTGTTTTCTATTTCGCAAAGTTCCGTCTTGCCTTCAGCATAATTGTCCACTATCACTTTCAGAGGCTTGGTAACGACCATTGCGCGTGCGGCGTTAATGTTGAGATTTTCTCTCACACAGTGTTCCAAAATGGCGATGTCCACTACGCTGTCAGCCTTTGCGACTCCTATTCTGGAGCAAAAATCCCGCACCGCTTCAGGAGGGTAACCTCGCTCTTTAATCCCCGATAGCGTTAAAAGTCTAGGATCGTTCCAACCCCAAACGATGCCCTCGTCTACAAGTTTTTTTATAAACCTTTTGCTCATAACGGAGTGAGTGAGGTTTAGCCTTGCAAATTCAATTTGACGCGGGCGCGGCACGGGAAAACCGCAGTTTAGTGTCACCCAATCGTAAAGCGGGCGGTGATTTTCAAACTCCAGCGAGCACAACGAATGAGTGATGCCTTCAACAGCGTCTTCAATCGGGTGCGCGAAGTCGTACATTGGGTAGATGACCCATTGCTTGCCCGTGTGCGGATGCTCGGCGTGGCAAATTCTGTATATGACGGGGTCACGCATGTTGATGTTTGGTGACGCCATATCGATTTTGGCGCGCAACACCCTAGCTCCGTCTTCAAATTCGCCCTCTTTCATACGTTCAAAAAGGTCGAGGTTTTCTTCAACACTTCGGTTGCGATACGGACTTTCCTTGCCGGGTTCGGTGAGGTTGCCCCTAGTCTTGCGGATTTCATCCGCTGTTAGGTCGCAAACGTACGCTTTGCCGTCACGAATAAGTTTCAACGCGCACTCGTGCATTTTGCCGAAATAGTCCGACGCGTTTAACACTCTGTCCCACTCAAAGCCGAGCCACTTTATATCCGCTTTGATTGACTCCATATACTCCACATCTTCTTTGGCGGGGTTTGTGTCGTCGAAACGGAGATTGCACTCGCCGTGGTACTTTTCTTTCATACCGAAGTTGATGCATAGTGCTTTTGCGTGGCCTATGTGAAGATAGCCGTTTGGTTCAGGCGGAAAGCGCGTGATAATTTTGCTTATTTTGCCCGCCGCCAACTCTTCGTCGATTATATCTTCTATAAAATTTCCAGAATTGATTTCTTCCATATTTTTCCACATCCGCCCTGCATTTGCAGGTATCGGCAAACATTATTAATTTGTTTGTTTTTATTTCAACTTCGTCGGCAACTTCCGTTAAGTTAGCCGAACATTATCTATCTGTTTTTTGATAATCGACGCTATTTAGCCTAGTCGTTTTTGCCACCACAGTTTGTGTGCACGTCGATATCTTTTGAAAACGCCTCCGTACCGCCGTTTTCAAAATGGAAGCCGTATGGCAGCAGTTCTTTTATTTCACCTTCCAAGCGCACGGTTAAAGGTGTGGCATCGTGCAGTTTTAAGAGCATCACATGGACAAAGAATTTTTTGTCACCCTCTTCGACTTCAGGCAAGAAAACGATTTTATCGATAAGGGCTTTGTCTTCTTTCACAAAGATTCTCATAAGCCCAACAACCTCGTCATCTTCAAAAAAAACAAAATTAGCACCGTTTGATTCTTCGCAGAGTTTCAGCGCAGCATATGCCGCTGCCAAATTATTTTTTTCCGTTTCAAATTTCAAAGTTAACATATTATATAAATCTTATATCCGCGCGAGCCTTTTGTCAATGACAAAAGTGCGCGCATGGACGCGACGGCGCTCAGTTTTGACTTTAAATGCGTGTTTTTCCAACTCTCTTGACAGTTATTGCCAATGCGGAAGGCAAAGCGAAAAAAGCACTGTGCTTAAAAAAATTAATACTCTACGGAAATCAAATGCAACCCTTCGGGCGGCAGAGTTTTGCCCGCAAGAGTGCGATCTCTTCCGTTCAAAATATCCCCTACATCTTCTATGGACAATTTGTCAATTCCCACGTATACCAAAGTTCCGGCGATAATACGCACCATATTATACAAAAAACCGTTCCCGCAAACGGTTATAAAAATTTCCGCCTCCGCGCCCGATGCGGGCGGTATTATACTTTCAACTTGGAGCGAATATACGGTGCGAACAGATGTTTTTACAACCGAACCGCTTGCTTGAAAGCATTTAAAATCATGAGTGCCTTCAATAAGTTTTGCCGCTTCTTTCATCTTTTCGACGTCAAGAGGAACCACGATATGCGCATAAGTGTTTTCAAGCATCGGCAAACGGTGGCGCGAAACGTAAAGTATGTAGCGGTAGGTTTTTCGCTTTGCACTAAAGCGCGCGTTGTAATCGTCTGATGTCTTCTCGCACGAAAGCATGGATATATCGCGGGGCAAAGCCGTGTTCACGGCAAACGGAATTTTCTCAACGGGAATGGATGTTTCCGCGTCAAAATGCACGACTTGACCTTCGGCGTGTACGCCTGCATCGGTGCGTCCGCTCGCGGTGCAAGCAGTGGGAGAATTGAATGTTTCTTCAAGCGCTTTTTCCAAACACTCCTGCACGCTCACTCCGTTAAGTTGACGCTGCCAACCGACGTAGTTTTGTCCAAAATAAGAGATGACGGCTTTGTATCTCACAGCAGACCCCCGAACATATAAACATCAAAGGAGCCGCAAAAGTAGTAGCGGTCAAGCAATATAACAGTGAAATAACCGAGTATCAAAAGAGAAGCGACAAGGTCGGCATAGCCCGGCTTCATTACTTTAAAACGCGTGCGTTTGTCGGTGGCGTTGTAACAGCGCGCGTCGATTGCAAAAGCCAGTTCGTCGGCTCGTCTGAACGAATTTACAAACAAAGGAATGAGCACCGGAAGCAAGGCTTTCGCTCTTGCAAATAATCCGCCGCTATCAAACGATGCTCCCCTTGCTTTTTGAGCGTTGAGTATCTTGTTTGTTTCTTCAAAAAGCGTTGGGATAAACCTTAAAGCGATGCTCATTATCATTGCCAAATCGTGAACGGGAAACTTGACCGCTTTGAGTGGTGAAAGCAAACTTTCAAGTCCGTCGCTTAACTCGACAGGAGTTGTTGTCAAAGAGAGCAGTGATGCACCTGAAATCAGCAAAACGAGCCTTAATGTCATCTTTATCGTTGTATGAACTGCCGTTTTTGTGATGTGCAGAAATTTCCAACTCCACAAGATTTCTCCCTCTGCCACAATAAACAGATTGATAATCGCTGTAAATAAAACAATGAAGAGTATGGCTCTCACCGACTTCAAAACGGATATCATAGGCAGTTTTGCCACAAGAATAATGAGCAGCAAAACCACTGCCGTAAGCATAAACCCAAAGTAAGTTTTTATAAAGAAAATGGCAACGATATAAAGTATCGAAAGCAAGAGTTTTACTCTTGCGTCAAGACGGTGCACGGGTGAATTTGTGGGATAATATTGACCGAAGGAAATATCTTTAAACATAGGATTTTCCTCCGTCTTTTATGCCTTTTAGAGCACTCACCAATTGCGCATTTGTCACTATTTCTTTGCTTAAATTCAGTCCTTTTTTGTTTAGTTCGTCCACGACGGTTGCGGCAAAAGGAAGTTGCAAACCCATTTCGCTCACTCTTTCTCTGTTGCCAAAAACTTCGCCAGGAGTGCCTTCCGCGGCAATCTTGCCGTCTTTAAGCGCAATTATTCTATCCGTACATTCGGCTATATCGTCCATTGAATGTGACACCATTATGACAGTTGGCGACACTTCGGATTTTATCTTTTTTATGAGTGCTAATACCTCTTTCCTGCCAACGGGATCCAAACCTGCAAAAGGTTCGTCCAGCACAAGAATTTTGGGCTGCATTGCAATAACGCCCGCGATTGCCGCTCTGCGTTTTTCACCGCCCGAGAGTTCAAAAGGACAGCGCGTGGCAAATTCCAAAAAGGGAAGTCCCACAAGGTCAAGCGCACGGCGGACTCTTGCATTCACTTCTTCGGATGACAATTTCATATTTTTGGGGCCAAAGGCAACGTCGCGCTCAAGCGTGTCTTCAAAAAGTTGATATTCGGGATATTGGAAGACCATTCCGACTTGATAACGCAGTTGTTTGAGGTTTTTTTTATCTCTTGCGTCCATACCGTCAACGACTATCTCACCGCTTTGGGCTTTTATTAGACCGTTCAAGTGTTGCAAAAGTGTGGATTTTCCGCTTCCCGTATGACCGATAATACCAACAAACTCGCCTTCGTTAATCACAAAGGAAACGTCTGAAAGCGCCTTCTTTTCATAGGGCGACTTAATTGAATAAACGTATGAAACGCCGTTTAATTTAACTGCTTCCATACGCCCTCCACAAGTTCGTCTTTATTCAAGAAAATGTCGTCAAAACAAAATCCGACCCCCGACAGTTCTTCCTCTATGCGCGCGGCAGAAGGGAGAGTAAGACCGCATTCTTTGAGGCGCGGAGAGGCAAAAACCTCTTTGGGGGTGCCGTCTATTGCAACCGTTCCGCGGTTTAGTGCGATTATCCTGTTGGCCTGAGCCGCCTCATCCATATTGTGGGTGATATTGATAATGGTGATTCCGTCCGCATTCAGCCTTTTGGCAATTTCCATAATTTCCGCTCTGCCCGTGGGGTCAAGCATTGAAGTGCTTTCGTCAAGCACGAGAATATTGGGCTTCATTGCAAGCACGCCGGCAATGGCTACGCGCTGTTTTTGGCCGCCGGACAGTTTGCTCACGGCGGCATGGCGATATTCGCTCATACCGACAGCGTCAAGCGCCCATTCTATACGTCGCCCCAACTCTTCTCTTGGCACACCAAGATTTTCGGGGCCGAAGGCTACGTCGTCTTCAACGATTGTCGCAACAGTTTGGTTGTCGGGATTTTGAAAGACCATACCCGTTGTTTTGCGGATATTAAAAATATTCTTTTCGTCTTTTGTGTTCATTCCGTCGATTGCGACGTCCCCAAAAGTGGGCAAAAAAAGTCCGTTGAGCAATTTGGCTAACGTACTTTTGCCGCTGCCGTTCATACCGACCAAAGCGACATAATCACCACTCTCAACAGATATGGACAGGTTTTTGAGGGCTTTTAGACTGCGGCCCTCCCCTAACGGATAAGAATAGCTTACCCCTTTGAGGCTTATACAAGACATATGACCACTATAACACAACTTTGCCCGTTTGCAAACGGAATTAGCATTTTGAAACGGCTATTACTTGAGGTATTATTGCTATCTTAAAAAATAATGACTTTTGATGTAGGGTAGACTCATAATCGTGTTGTAATGAAATTCAATCGGTGATATACTAAAATTTAACGATGGATAGAAAAGAACTTGACGAATTGATGTTAAAACTTCAACGCGGCGATGAAATCGCGTTTGAAAAAATTTACAACGCGACCAAGCGCGGCTTATTTTCTTTTATCCTTTCTATGTGCAAAAATTACCATACCGCCGAGGACATTATGCAGAATACCTACGTTAAGGTTCGTACCTCGACAGGCAAATATCAAGCGGGTTCCAACGCACTCGCTTGGATTTATACCATTGCAAAAAATCTAACCATAAACGAAATCAACCGTCAAAAGAGAGAAGTTTTTGCCGATTTTGACGATTCGTCTACAGATATAAGGTCCGAATATACAATCGAAGACAAACTGCCCGGACCCGTAATGCAGATTATTAACGAAAATCTAAGCGACAGCGAAAAGCAAATCATAACGCTGTATCTCGTTGCAGGCTTCAAGCACAGAGAAATTGCAGATATGTTAAACAAACCGCTTGGCACGATATTGTGGGCTTATAGAAATGCCTTGGCAAAGATAAAAAAAGAATTGGAAAAAGAGGGAAACGGCGATGAAAATTAAAGACATAAAAAGTAGATTGAATGCTGAAATAGAAGATATTACGCCAAACGTACTGCCCACCGTAAAGTCTGAACCCATCAACCCCTTGCTGAGTGGCCAAAACCCCGTGCAGGCATTTAAAAAACGCTTAACGACTTGGTTGCTTGTGTTTACGCTGTTAATCTTTGCCGTGATGACCGTATCCATCGTTGCCTTCAAATCCGTGCCACAAACTATAACACAAGCTCCGACTTATATATCAATCTCTCTTACGCGAGGAGATGATGTGCAAGTTTTTGGCGTTATTGCAGACGATAAAGGCATAATAATCGAAGCCGTCAATCTAGGTAGCGGAGAAGAGGTCAATAGCGTTATCGGCAAGGAGCGAGTCGAACTTTTATCACTGCTCACCCAATATGAAGACGGAGATAAGGTGTATGTTTCTTTCCATAACGACGTTACCGAAGTCGCCGCCGGAACATGCGATTCGGTTGTTACGGCGCTTAACTCCTTTAACGGAAAGGATGTGTCACTTGAATATGCTGTTGGCGACTCTCACGATAAAATGCTGCTCGTTGAGTATATCAATTCCAAAGCAACAGATGACTTTCACGCCGACTTAGGGATGAAAATGAAAGATTTGTGCCGTTTGCTTATCTTAGTGTCAGACGCGGAATAGAGGGAAATCAAATATTAGCCGCGAGCAAGCTCAAAAATTTAAGTTGAAATGCGCGCAAGTGGTGGTATAATATATGAACGCGAGAATGCGCGACGCGTGAACGCACGCGCGAAAACGCGAAAAACAAATATCACGACAAACGCACAGTAACGATAAAATAACACTCTCGGCGCAAAACGCCACTGCCTTTGGGCAAATAACTTTTACCAAGGTTGTATATGAAGAAGAAAACCACAAATATCTTAATTGCGCTTCTGATGCTTCTGCTTTGCTTTGGGCTGGTCGCATGTGACAGAGATGGCACCGATCCGGGTACACCGGACGACAACGGCGGCCCTCCGGAAGTTACCTATTTTAACGTAACCTTTGATTCAGACGGAGGTACGTCGCTTTCCAACTACAACAAAAAAGTCGAATACGGACAAACAATATCGAAACCCGTAAACTCTTTGGGCGCGGAAGTTATCCCCATCAAAACGGGTTACACTTTTGCAGGCTGGAGCCTAAACGGCGGAGCATTGTACGACTTTGCAAACTACACAATAACAGCAAATACAAACATAAAGGCATTGTGGACGGCAAAGAGTTATACGCATGAAGTTTATTTGTTTGATGAAAATTTGAAAGCAAACATCGAAGGCATAGGTGATTCAAGCGCTCGTGATTATTATGGAACGGACGTCAAAATTGCCGATGGCGAAGGTAATGATTTGGCAATAGAGGGAAGCGATCCTCCTAGGTATGCATTCAGCACTTCATATCAGGCCGCAAACGCCTCGTCACGTCAATCCGTTGTTTCTCCCATAACGACAAAAACGGGCGACTTTTTCGTTTTTTGGTATTATTATGACGACACCGATAACGACGGCGAAGAGGACGATAAAGTTCGTCTGACGGACGTGCGCGACGCAACGGATGTCGGCGTATCGACGCTATCTACAGCCTACAACATTGACAGCGCATTGATAATTTATGCTATGTGGCACAGTTGCCTTGACAATGTCACCGTTACCTTTGACAGCGACGGCGGCACTGCGGTGGCACCGACAACAAAAAAAGAATTTGATACTCTTGCCAAACCGGTTTCTCCTACCAAAGTTGGATACGAATTTGGTTATTGGTATTACACCGAAGAGATAGACGGAAACACCAAAGAATACAGCTTTAACTTTGACGATCCGTCAACCGCTGACGATGATACCGCGGCAGATTTGCTTGGAAAAGACGTGACGTTAAAAGCAAAGTGGATAAAAAAATATGAAATTGGCGCTGCAAACGTTTCTGACCTTGCGCTTGCTCTTTCCGACACTGAAAATCTTAATGCCAAAATTTATATTATTGAAGATATTACGATTGACGGTTGGAGTGCAAAGTGCGATAAGTCAGCACCGTTTACAGGCAGTATCGACGGCGGCACATATAAACCCGACGGCACGCTCGACACCACTGTCAGTTCACACCAAATTATCTTAAATAATATCGCTCCCGGGCAGTATAATTCCCTGCTTATTTGCAACAATGGCACTATCAAAAATTTGAGAGTATCTTTTGAATTGTTTTCACTTAGGGACGAGGACGGCGATTTTGACTTACTTGGAGAAGAATCAACCGTATACGCTGCCGCTGTCGCTGCGTTCAACGAAGAAAACGCAGTCATAAATTCGGTCGAAGTTACTATATGCGGCACGATTAAAACGGCACGTGATATAATTTTCGGCGGAATTGTTGCATCAAATAACGGTGGCGAAATTTATGATTGCAGTGTGTCGACACCCTCACCAATCACCGTTGAAGCAACAGATTCCACAGCTTATGTCGGAGGTATTGCGGGTATAAACGGTGAAAATGGAGGCTTTGCCCAAAGATGCTCATTCTTTGGTACACTCCAGGTTACGGCAAACAAAGGGTATGCCGGCGGATTCTTTGGAAAAACAACCAGCGGTACTTCCAAAATGAACGTCATTGAGGACAGTGCAATTACGGTAAACGGAGCACAGAAAGCGATTGCCGGAGGATTTGCGGGATTCCTTTATGCAGGAAGTTGCAATCAGTTATACATCAAAACGGGCGTAACGGTTGAAGCAACAAGCAGTTCGGAAAACGGCGTTACTATGGCAGGCGGGGTCGCGGGCGAAAACTGGGGAAATATACTCAACTGTCAAATCGACAACGTTACTGTTAGCGCCACAGCGACAGGCATCGGCGCAACAAATTGCGCCGGAGGTATTACGGGTTATAACTTCACAGACGGAGGAGAGTTACGAGGCAGCGTAAAAAGTTCGATGCTACTTGACGGCACCGTAAACGGCAGTGCATATGCAGAAGGTGCAAAAGCGTACGTCGGCGGCATTACTGGACGTAACTATCTGGGGATAATCGCCAATGTGTACAGCTCCGTTTCAGTCACTGCCACAGTCGCGGCACAACTCGAAAATACCGTTGGTTATTCAGTCGGCGGAAGTCAATCTGCGTCTTATGCAAACGTGTTCTACAACAATCAAAAGAGCCTCAGCAAAAATGACGTTATCTACGCAAAAGACAGCCTCGGCGTACCAAATTTTTCCGTGTTTGAGTCTGATAAAATTGAAGGAAAAATTCAAGATACGGCAGGGGTGGAACCGTTTAACAATATTCGCAATTCGAGTTGGCTTACAAGCAGTCTATCACTCGAAGCGGCAGTGTGGGATATGCCCACTGTCAATGATAAATTGCCAACCTTAAAATTCCTTGCGGATTAACAAATCCGAACAAATCAAAATCACATTAAACTTATTTCACAGCACCCTAGCAACGGGTGCTGTTTTTATTGCATTGCAGCGCGACGGCGATAGGCAGCGCGGCGACTTTGGGAGGGGGAACAACAAAAACTGATGCAGTCATAAAAAAATCCCACGCATTCGCGAGAGGTTGTCACTATGTAATGGTACCAAGGGGGGCACCCCCGCCAAACAAAGGCACGCGAATGGCAAAACGATTTATGCGATAGGCAGCGCGGCGACTTTGGGAGGGGGAACAACAAAAACTGATGCAGTCATAAAAAAATCCCACGCATTTGCGTGGGATTTCGATATGACTTTTGCATCAGTTTTTGTTGGGTTTCCAATTCGACTCCGCCTTTCTTTCGTAGAATGCGCGCTTTTCTTTGGCGTCTTCTTCGTTCTTTGCAAAGAGGATTTTTGCAGCGTCGGGATTCTGTTTTGCAAGGGATGCGTAACGCACTTCGCCCATAAGGAAGGATTGATAATCCTCAGTTGGTTCCTTGCTGTCCAAGGTGAACACGTTTTTGTCGGTATCTTTTAGAGCCGGATTGTAGCGGAAGAGTTGCCAATAGCCTGTTTCCACCGCTTTCTTCTCTTCAAGTTGTGATTTGCTCATATCGATGCCGTGGTTGATGCACGGTGCGTATGCGATGATAATTGACGGTCCGTGATACGCTTCCGCTTCGGAGAACGCTTTGATAACTTGATTCATATCGGCGCCCATGCTCACAGATGCGACGTAAACATAGCCGTAGTCCATTGCGAGCAAAGAAAGGTCCTTTTTCTTGGTGCGCTTGCCGGATGCAGCAAATTTTGCGATTGCGCCGGTAGGAGTGGATTTGGACGCTTGTCCGCCGGTGTTGGAGTAAACTTCGGTGTCGAGAACAAGGATATTGACGTCTTCGCCACTTGCGAGCACGTGGTCAACACCGTTGTAACCGATATCGTATGCCCAACCGTCGCCGCCGATAATCCAAATGGATTTCTTGATGAGGCAGTCCTTGCGCTGTTCGATAGAATCAAGCAAGTCGAGGGTAATGCCGGTAGCGTTATTTTTGGCTTCGGGAAGCAGTTCAAGAATTTTCTTGCTTGCCGCTTCGGACAAAGGTCCGTCGTTCATATTGTCAAGCCAGCCATGCAGAGCGTCTTTGAACGCGACGTTGATATTCTCAAGGCCAAGAAGATTGGTGATGATATTGGCAAGAATATTTCTGCGTTGCTGATAAGCGATGTGCATACCAAAGCCGAATTCCGCATTGTCTTCAAACAGTGAGTTTGCCCAAGCGGGACCGCGGCCGTCGTCATTTTTGGTGTATGGGCAGGTAGGTGCGCTGCCGCCGTAAATGGAAGAGCAACCTGTCGCATTAGCGACTACCATTCTGTCACCGAAGAGTTGCGTTGCGAGTTTCACATAAGGAGTTTCGCCGCAGCCTGCGCATGCGCCGGAGAACTCAAACAAAGGCTTCTTGAACTGGCTGTTCTTTACGCTTGAGAAGTTGGCTATCGGCGCGCTCGTTTCTTTTAACGATACGGCGTAGTTCCAATGCTCTTCTTCGTTTGCGATGGCTTCGTCGAGAGGCACCATCACGAGTGCCTTTTCTTTTGCGGGGCACATTGCCGCGCAGTTGCTGCAGCCCGTACAATCGAAAGGACTGACTTGCATACGATATTCATAGCCCTTAAAGCCGGTTGCGGGCTTTGTGACAAACCCCTCGGGTTTATCCTTCAACTCTTCAGTGGTTGCAAGCACGGGACGAATGGTCGCGTGAGGGCACACGAGAGAGCAGCGGTTGCACTGAATGCAGTTTTCGGGAATCCATTTGGGAACCGTTACCGCTATGCCGCGCTTTTCAAACTTGGTGGTGCCGGTGGGTACGATACCGGACGGATCAAACGCGCTGACGGGCAGTTTATCGCCTTCTTGTGCGGTGATTGGAGCGATAAAGTTTTTAAAATATTCGTCGTTGGGGACGGGAAGCGGATCGGCTCCCGACGTAGTGGTTGCCCAACTTTCGGGATACTTGACCTCTTTGAGTTCCTTGATTGCGTTGTCGATGCAAGCGCAGTTCATAGCAACGACTGCGTCGCCTTTTTTGCCGTATGTTTTCTTGATGGCTTCTTTCATATAGCGTTCTGCGTCTTCATAAGGAATGACGTTTGCCAATTTGAAGAATGCCGCCTGCATTACGGTGTTGACGCCCTTGCTTGCGCCCAGTTCCTGCACGACTTTCAGTCCGTCGAGGGTGTAGAATTTGATATGCTTTTGAGCAATCAGATTCTTCATGCCGGCGGGAAGTTTTGTATCCATATCCTCAGGCTCCCATTGGGAGTTAAGAAGGAAAGTGCCTCCGTTTTTCAAATCGGAGAGCATATCGTAACGCAAAACGTAGGAAGAATTGTGGCACGCCACGAAATCCGCCTGGTCGATAAGATATGTGCTGCGTATGGGCTTGTTGGCAAAACGCAGGTGAGAGATTGTTATGCCACCGGACTTTTTGGAGTCGTAAGCAAAATATCCCTGAGCGTATTTGTCGGTGTGGTCGCCGATAATTTTGATGCTGTTTTTGTTTGCGCCGACTGTGCCGTCAGAACCGAGTCCGTAGAATTTGCATGAAATGGTGCTCTTTTCTGCCGCGTCGATTTTTTCTTTGATTTCCAGTGATGTGAAAGTCACGTCGTCGGTGATGCCGACGGTGAAGTGATTTTTCTTCTCTCCGCTCATATTCGCATAGATGGCATTTACCATGGAAGGATTAAATTCCTTGCTGCCAAGACCATAACGTCCACAGAGGATTTCCATGTCTATGTTGTTTTCTTTGAGAGCCGAAACAACGTCGAGATAAAGCGGTTCACCAAGGGAACCCGATTCTTTCGTGCGGTCCAGGACGGTCATTGATTTCACGGACTTAGGCAGAGCATTAATGAGTGCGTCGACGGGGAAAGGACGGTAAAGACGGACTTTTATAAGGCCTACTTTATTGCCTTTGTTGTTGAGATAATCAACGGTTTCTTCACACGCTTCAGCACCGCTACCCATAATGACGATAACGCGGTCTGCATCTGCAGCACCGTAGTAGTCGACAAGTTTATATTTTCTTCCGGTGAGCGCGCCTACTTTGTCCATCATTTCGCTAACAATACCGGGGACGGCATCATAATATTTGTTTGCCGCTTCTCTGTTTTGGAAGTAGATGTCGGGGTTTTGAGCTGTGCCTGCTTGATGAGGGTGCTCGGGGTTGAGTGAACGCATACGGAAATTATCAATCTCGTCAAAGTTGACGAGGGATTTCATTTCGTCATAATCGATAACATCAATTTTGCTCACTTCGTGAGAGGTGCGGAAACCGTCGAAGAAGTGAAGAAAAGGAACGGAGGATTTGAGTGTGGCCAGATGGGACACAAGAGCCATATCCATAACCTCTTGCACGCTGTTTGAGGCAAGCATTGCAAAGCCTGTTTGACGGCACGCCATAACGTCGGCTTGGTCGCCGAAAATGCTAAGTGCGTGTGCTGCAAGAGCTCTTGCCGTAACATGGAACACGCAAGGCAGAAGTTCGCCCGCGATTTTGTACATGTTGGGTATCATAAGAAGCAGTCCCTGACTTGCCGTGAAAGTGGTTGTCAGCGCACCTGCGGCCAAAGAGCCGTGTACTGCGCCCGCTGCGCCTGCTTCGGATTGCATCTCGGCTATTTTCAGTGTATTGCCAAGAATATTCTTCCTTCCTTGTCCGGCCCAGTCATCGCAACTTTCAGCCATAGGGGAGGAGGGAGTGATAGGATAAATGGCCGCTACGTCCGAAAAGGCGTATGCAACATGCGCTGCTGCGGTATTTCCGTCAATTGTCATCTTTTTGCTCATAAGAGAACAACCTCCAATGTATTTTCAATTATATTTGTGTAACGGTGCGCGCGTACTCAACGCGTGCATTGTGCATTATAGCTCTAAATATAGTTTAAGTCAATTAAAGAAAATCAAAAGTCATTATTTGTATAGTTTAACATTTATTGCGAAGGGTTTCCCTAACCCTTTGCGATTTTTTTATATCGCGCCGTGAGTGTCGGCATTGTAGACACTCCCCCTTTGAATACACGGCGTATAGCCTTGTAAATAAAAATATGTCGGAAGACAAAAGGTAGGTTTCTATGGCAGAAGTCAAATTTTTCAAAAAAACATCAAGTTATGTCGATAAGAACGACGGCAAAGACAAGACGGCAGTCAACTTTTACATAAAGTGCGGTGACGTGCTAGTTCCTGTTCAAGTCCGCTATTTTGAGGACAAAACAACGGGCGAAGATTCGCATTATCGTGAAAGGAAAGTCCTTTTGACGGCGTTTGCTGAGGAATTGCCGAACAAAGACGATTCGGGTAAATAGGGGGTGATTCAATGTTTTATGTCTTTACAACGTTGCGTGATGAACAAATCCTTGTCAATCTTCAACACGTTTTGATGTTGGCGAAGACGAAAAAAGGTTGTTTTCTTGCATTGGATAACGATTCTACGTGGGATATAAAAGGTGATTTTGATACCTTAATTGAAGTCTTATTGACGGAAATTCGGTAGAGAAATCAAAAAATGTGACAAAACGTATAAAACGTATAAAAATAATCTCTTAATCCTCCTAAAAACTCAATAAATCGCGACCCCTGGGGCTTGTCCAGGGGTCGCAGAAAAAACATGTAAAAGGTGTAAAAATGAAAAGAAAAAAAACTAAAAATTGTTTTGCTGGTGCTGACGACGTATATTTTACGTCTAAAAAAATTGTTCGTGTTGACGTTGCTACTGATTTCTATGGAAGAACTGTTGTTTCAAAACGATATTTCCCGAAAAACGGTAAAAAATTGAACGAATTAACGTCTATGTTTGGTGACGGTGAATATTATCGTCTGCAACGTGAATTTTTGCAAAAAAAGAAATAAGAAACTAAAAGGGGTAAAAATGAAAATCTTAATTGCGTGTGAGGAAAGTCAGCGCGTGTGCGTAGGCGCGATGTTTCGGAGTTCCGTTCCTGGGTCAAACAGTTAAATTCAAGGGGTAAAAAATGAATTTAAGACAATACGAAATCGTAACTAACGCAGACAAATTGTCTGTCGATATACAAGAAACGTGTATGCGATATAAGACGATTAAGCAATGGGCTTATATCATGCACGATAAGGACGATACACGTCCGCATTACCATATATACGTCAATTTCGGGACTTCGGTCAAGTCGGAATTGGTCGCAGAATGGTTTCAAGTCCCCGAAAACTTTATCGGAAAGGTACGGGGGCGTAAAGCAGATATGTTGTTGTATTTGACTCACGCGAATGACGGTCAAAATTACAAGCATATATACGAACAATCCGAGGTAGTTTCCAACTTCGACGTTCAATTAGAAATTGAAAAGGCTAAGATAATCGGGGACTTCGAACACCGCTCCTACGCACAACAACTTGCTTACGTCGAGGGCTTACCGATAGACGAAAAAATTGTTGCGTTCAACAAACTGAAAAAGTTATGGGAATTGTACTGTCAAACGCTGACTTTGGATTCGCATAGGAACTTGGACGTTCTATTCATTTGTGGTAAAGGTGGAACGGGAAAAACATACTACGCGAAAAAAATGTTGGAATCAATGGAATATGACTATTGCGTGTCGTCGTCAAGTAACGACGCTTTCCAGGATTATATGGGTCAAAAAGCAATAATTCTGGACGACTTACGCGATACGGCGTTTGAACTTGAAGACTTGCTGAAAATCCTGGACAATAACACGTCTTCTTCTGTGAAGTCAAGGTTTAACAACAAAGTGTTCAATGGTCAAATAATCGTGATTACAACGCCGATTCCCCTGCGCTATTGGTATTCGTCCAAAAGGTACGATAACAACGGCTTGGACAGTCTTATTCAGTTGTATAGACGTATCGGAACTTATATCGAAGTAACCGAAAATGAAATCAAGGTGTTTGGCGACGGAATGTCAAACGACGGTCGTCCAAACGGAATTGGCATAGTGTATCAAAACGAACTTTGCAAGTTAAAGGAAACAAAAATTGCGAAAACCGACTTTGTGTCGGTGTTTGACAAGATTTGTAAAAACGCACAAGTTGACGTGTTTTCCGACTTGGTAGCGGTAGAACCCGAAAGCACAAAAAAACGCTGTTTTAACAATCGTAAATTACATAGGTTGCACGAAATGATTCCCGTTCGTGCGGTTGACGTAGTTTGTGGTTGTGGACAAATAAAAAATAAGAGGTAAACAAAATGAACAAACTACGTTTCAAAAAAAGCACGATTAAGTCCATTATAACGGGACTTCTTGTGTGCGCTCTTCTCGGCGGTGCGATTTTCGCTAGTGTATCCGTATTTGGCAAGGAAAAAACAACGAAAGATATTCCCCCGACGTTCTCAATCGGTGCGCTTGACGAAAACGGCAAGTACTTGAAATCTGATAAATCAATCTATACAAAGAGTGGAATCGGCTGTCAAGGCTTGAAAGTTGCTCCCGAATTCAATTCTACCGTCAGTTATGAAATCTTCTTCTACGGCGAAGACGGCGAATTTTTGTCTAAAACGGGTGCAAGAACGAATACTTTTGTAGCAAGCGAAGTTCCATTTTTCGCTGAAACTGCTCGTGTTGTTATCACTCCGAACGATACAAAGGAAACTATCAATATTTTCGAGATTTCGAAATTTGCCAACCAACTTGAAATTAGAGTTGATAAAAAGCAATTAAGTTTAGGTGACAGAATTTCTTCTCTTGACAATGTTGCTGTTGTCGTCGGTACAGGTACAGTAAGTACTTCAACCAAATTATTTACTGCAAGTGAAACACCTTTTTATATGACTTCTGCTATTGACGTAAGTCAAGTAGATGGCCTTATTGTAAAGGTTAAAACCTCAAGTTTGACGAATACTCTTTCTTTTAGCAGTATGACTTTTGACGCTGTTTTTTATTACGATTTAACCGGCGATACTGCTGAAATGATTCAAAACATTGAGGAATGTCCCGTTCTTTATGTGGATGGTGAATACTCGTTTGTAATGGTTGACGTAAGCAATATAACAAGCATTATTCTTGTTGTTGACGAAATTTCTTCTGAAACTGTTTGCGCGTACTTAATGTAATAATTTGTCAATTGTAGCAAAAAAATGTTACACTTGGCATATGGGAAAACGTGACATGAAAAATATAATTCTTATTTTATGCGTTCTGCTCGCTTTTGTGGGTGTGGTTGGTATAGTCGGGGGTCTTGGTAAAGATTCTGCGTCAAGTTCTGCATCTACGGAAACGGGTTCAAGCATACAATCAGAGGTTGACTTTTCAAATAAATCATACGTTGCTTTTGGCGATAGTATTACGTACGGTGCTGATTACACGCGCAGTTATGCTCAAATGGATAATTCATATCCCGAATTGGTTGCAAGTAGTTTGAAAATGCAAGATTATTCGAATTTGGGACAAAGCGGCTCTACGTTAGTTTCTAATGTGCCTAATCGTGGTTGTATATCAAGTATTGTTTCGTCTTATACGGGTGACGGCGATGTTATATCAGTTATGGGTGGTGTCAATGATTATGCTGTATCAACTCCGCTCGGTTCTATAAATGACACTACCGCAGAAAGCATTTACGGTGCTTTGGATATGATTGCAAGCACGCTAAAAGAAAAATGCCCTAATTCGTTTGTTTTTTTTATGACACCGTATAAGTGCATTTTGTCGGGCAATTCTTGTATGACAGATAATAGTCAAGGTTATAATTTGCAAGACGTAGCAAATGCCGTAAAGCTAGTAGCAAATAAGTATGATATTCCAGTGTTGGATATGTTTGCTTGCGGTAAATACGAAGTAAAGGAAATGTGTACTACGGGAAGTGACGGATTGCATCCGTCGCAGTCGTTTGTAACTAAATATACTGCTCCGCAAATAGCAAAGTTTATCCATGATAATTATAGGAAGTAAGTAACAAAAGGTAGCGCGGTAAACAAGCTGCGCGATGTTTCGGAGTTACGTTCCTGGGTCAAAGACTCTGGCGAAAAAAACTAAAAAGGGAATCAAAAGTCTTGTTTCGGCAAGGCGTTTGGTTCTCTTTTCTTTATGGAGAAACAACTATGAAAAATGAAAAGACTTTGAAAATGACGACTACGGTTTTGATATCACTACTTTTGGCGGTGCTTGTTTTGTTGTGCCTTGTTACAACGACTTCGGGCGTTACTTATGCTGATTTTATTCCAGGTTTGTCAAAAGTCTATCCGTCCGCCGTGGATTTATCAAACACGGTATAGCCCTGATATTGCGTATGAAAAGTATCGTCAAAATTTGACGTGCAAAGGTGCTCCTTTGAAAATCGGCAGGGATTTTGCGCTTGTCGAATATCTTGAAAAGAGAATCGCCGACGACAAATTGTCGCCTGGGGCGGTTCTCGGTGAAATCAAACGCAAAGGATTGCCGTTTGAAACAAGCATTTGCAAGACAACGCTATATACCTACATTGAAAAAGGTGTATTTTTTAGATTGTCGGTTGCCAATTTGCCTATGAAACAACGCAAAGTAAAGCACAAACGAAAGGTAGTCGCAAGCCGTGCGCCGAAAGGCGTCAGTATCGAACAACGTCCAATCGGAATTGCGGAACGCAATTCATTCGGGCATTGGGAAATGGACTGCGTGTGCGGTTCTTCTCGGTCAACACTCCTGGTGTTGTCCGAAAGGCTGACACGAAAAGAAATTATCTTTCCTATGAAAAATCAAAAAGCGGAAAGCGTTATTCAATGTTTGAATCGGCTTGAACGACAGTTCGGGAAACTGTTTCCGAAAGTCTTCAAGTCCATCACCGTCGATAACGGTTCTGAATTCGCGGACTATAACGCAATGGAACGTTCCCGTAATGGCAAGCGTAGGCGCACAACGGTTTATTATTGTCACCCTTATTCAAGTTATGAAAGAGGGACAAACGAACGGTTAAACCGTGAAATTCGCCGTAGGTTGCCGAAAGGAACGGATTTGTCAAAGTTTAGTCCTACGGAAATTCAAGCCGTTGAAGACTGGGTGAACGCCTATCCGCGCGGTGTACTGCAATTCTATTCGTCTTCTGAACTGTTTGAAAAGGAACTGAAAGCAATCGCATAATCAAAAATAAGTATATTGCAAGGCAAGCAACCGCTTGCCTATTTTGCCGTATTTCGCAACGTGATGAATGTGCTGCGTGAACGTCCTTCGTTACGTTCCAGGGTCAAGATGTCTGGTTAAAACGCAAGCCCTAACCCCGAATTCGGGGTTAGGGCTGTTCAAATTGTATCAAATTTCGTTTACTTCAAAAAAGTTTCGCATTTACTCTTGATTTTTATAGTCTACTCTACAGATCAAACAAGATTTGCGATTGCGTTTTTAATGATGTGTGCTATAATAATCAAAACACACTTGGAGTGAAATATGTCAAAATTCGACATTGAATTAGTTGGAAAAATCGGCTCTATGGCACTGATTGACCGCGAGAACAGGGATATGAATTACAATATTATTGCCCGTCTTTCCCGCGAACTTAAACCCGGTTACGTTTGGGTAACTTCGGGCGCAGTGGAAATCGGAAAACTTGACTATATCCATCGCACCGGCAAAGAACTTGACGGACGCGACGAAGAAAACAAAACCGACTATGCCGCACAAGGTCAGTCTATTCTTATGCAAACCTACCGCCAGTACGTGGACAGCCGTTTCAGCGTGCGCCAAATTTTGGTGGAACACCAACATTTCAACGACGAAACAAAGCGCAAGCATTTGTACGAACTGCTTGTACGCTGTCCTGACCAACAGGCAATTCCGATTATCAACTATAACGATGCGGTGTCTTATGAAGAAAACCGAAAAATGGAAATCAGCAAAATCAAACAAACTCACGGAAAGGCCATTGAATGTGTGGATAACGACGAAACCGCAAGTCAAATTGCCTGTCTGGTAAAGTGCAAAACCTTGTTGATACTTTCCACCACCGACGGCATCTACGCGGAAGCCGACAATCCCGAAAGCATTATCCGAGGAGTTGGCGGTAAAGATGTTTACGAACTTATTGCAAACGTGGAAGAACTTCAAAAGCACTGCGTAGGAGCATCGCGCCCCGGCGCACACGGCGCATACGCAAAGGTGGAATACGTCAAAGAACCTTTGAAAAACGGCACCACGGTGTATATCGCTTCAAGCCGCTTTTCCATTTCTTCAATTTTGGACGGAACCGCGCCCTCAACAAAACTAGGATTGTACTAAATCAAGCGGAAAAAATCAAAGATACAACTTGATTGAAATATTGTTGGACTGATTAAAAAAACATGCACATTAAAAAAGCATACACGTTGAAAAAACATGCACTTTGAAAAAACATGCGCGTTGAAAAAATATGCACGTTGAAAAAACATGCACTTTGAAATTTAAGTTTTAACCGAAAGTAAAAACATAAAACATTTTTATAC
>CAYIYN010000017.1:0-21149 GCA_964367645.1 uncultured Bacteroidaceae bacterium | reverse complement strand
GTATTTTTCGCCGTTTTTGTCAAGCCATTTGTTGTATTTTGGCGCGACAATGTTCTGCATTTTACTCTTGCGAAGATTTTGAATACCGATTTTTATCGGCGCAAGCGTAATGTTTTTCTTGACGGTTAGGTTGTTGAACAGGTTGAACTGTTGAAAGACCATCCCGATTTTTTGTCGTTGCTCGTTGATGTTAACTTTCAAATCCGCCAGGTCATTCCCGTCAAAGAATATTCTTCCGGTTGTCGGATCTTCAAGACAATTCAAACATCTCAAAAAAGTGGATTTGCCGCCGCCGGAAGGCCCGACTATAACAACTTTTTCGCCCTTATTTATTGATTCTGTTATATCGTCGAGGACAAGGAGATGCCCGAATTTTTTTGTCATATTGACAACGTCTATCATAATTCTTCCTCCTTTTGTCCGAATAACGTGCGTTTAATCATTTTACTTTTTGCGCGATGATTATTTCTATCGCTCTTTGACAGTTGCTTTTCAATCAATTTAATAATCAAGGTAATGCCATAGACAATAATCAGGTAGAAAATTGCCACTGCACACATAGGCACCAAGAAGTCTGCCATATTTTGACCTGAACCGACTATGTATGCCGCAAAAGTCAAATCCACCAATCCGACCATGCTCACTATTGAAGTTTCTTTAAGGAGAGCGATAAGTTCATTGCCTATTGCAGGTATTACATTTTTTATCGCTTGAGGCACAACAATTCTAACCATAGTCGTACCGAAGCCAAGACCTAAAGAACGTCCCGCTTCCATCTGTCCGCTGTCAACGGATTGTATTCCAGCACGCAAGTTTTCCGCAACGTAAGCTCCCGAATTTATGCCAAATGTCAATATTGCAGTGACTTCGAGAGGAAATCCGCGAATGGCAAATATTGAAAACGCCATAATGAACAATTGCAGTGCAACAGGAGTTCCTCTGATGACGCCGATATAAATATCGCACAAAGCAGCCGGCACCTTCATCGCCTTATTATAATTTGCAGAAATCTTGATAACCGCGACAATCGCGCCTATTGCAAGACCAATACAAACAGCGCAAGCTGTTATATATAAAGTTTGCTTCAAGCCTTCAAGCACGGTTTCAAAGTATTTTTCGGTGGAAAACACCGTCCATATTCCTTCAAAAAAATCCATTTTTGTTTGTTCCTTTTTAACGACTCAAGGCAGAGGAATCCCCTGCCTTAAAATCTTTTTTAATTGAACGAGTATTTAGTATTTTTTAGTTGATACCAAAGTGCTTTGCAACGAGTTTGTCTATTTCGCTATTGCCGTCTGTATCTTTAACCAGCATTTCGGCAAGAACTTCGTCAATTGCGGTAAGCAATTCAGTTTGTCCTTTATTGACTGCAATCGCATATTCCTCTTCGGTTGCGGTATCGGCATCGTAGTAGAGAGGATAGCATTTATAGTCATTGTTCTTTACAAGATATTTAGCAGGCATTTCGTCCACAACAACTACGTCAAGAGTTGTTGCAAGAGCTTCAACCGCGAGTTGTGCTGTCTTGTATTGAGTCTTCTCTGCTCCGGAGCCGTTAAGTTCACCAACGTAGTCACCGTCGCCTTCGATTTCGATACCGACATAGATGTCACCAGTTGTGTCAAGTTGCACGCCGATTTCCTTTCCGGCAAGTTGACTCCAAAGCACAACGTCTTCGTTTTCAGAATTTTTGCTTGTTGCAACAGTGTCACCGCTGAAAATAACATATTGAACTGATGTGTAGTAAGGAATTGAGAAGTTAACTTTTTCTTTACGGGCATTGGTGATGGTAATTCCCGCAGCGCCGCAGTCACAAAGTTTGCCGTCGCTTACGCTATCGATTATTGTGGCAAATTCAACGTCTTTGAACTCGATATTTTTACCGGTTTTTTCTCCGACTTTTGCCATTATGTCAATGTCAACACCAACAATTTCTGTCCCCTCATAATACTCAAAAGGAGCAAAGAACGCATTGGTATAAACAACAATTGTTTCTTTTGCGTCCTTGTTGCATGCAACGAGAGCAAAGCATCCGCTGACAAGCAGAGCAAGTGCCAAAATCATGACCACTATTTTTTTCATTTATGTATCCTCCATATAATTCTGTTTCCCAAGTCGCAATTTATGCGGATTTCGGTTTACTAGAGCGATAGTATCACCTAGCAAAAAATAATGCAAATAATTTTGTATAAATTTAATAAAAAATCAAATAAATTCTAAAAATCAGCACTTTTATGCAGTTTTGCGCAAAATATTATTCATTTATGCGGAAATTTTATGATTATATGGTTATGCAATAGGATTTTTATCTTCATTCAATGTAGACTCGACCAAAAGGGACGCAAGACCCAAAGGCGAATTGTCTTGACTGAAACGCTAACAGTGTTCTAAAATGAATTTAAGTATATATTTATACGAAGAATGAGCAATTTTAAAAATTCAGAGCGGAGAAGATGAAACTCAAAGGTGCCGAAATCTTAATTGAATGTCTTGTAGAACAGAACGTGGATACCGTATTCGGTTACCCCGGCGCAAGCGTGCTTTCCGTATATGACGCAATGGACGGCTCCTTGGTTCGACACATACTGACAGCTCACGAACAGGGCGCGTGTTTTGCCGCTGAAGGATATGCTCGCGCCGGCAAAAAAGCGGGCGTGGTTTTAACAACTTCCGGCCCCGGAGCGACAAATCTTGTCACGGGCATTGCCGATGCGTATATGGACAGCGTTCCGCTTGTCGCAATTACCGGAAACGTACCTCTGTCAATACTTGGTCACGACAGTTTTCAAGAAGTGGACATTTTCGGAATGACGCTTCCCGTCACAAAATACGCTATCATCGTAAAATCCGCCGCCGAAATCGCGCCGGCTGTGAGAAAAGCCTTCAAAGTGGCAAACGAAGGACGAAAAGGCCCCGTGCTTGTTGATATCCCGAGCAACGTATTTGACGAATACGCCGATTATGAAAAAGCACTACCAAAAAAAAGCAAATCATTGGCGGTATCGCAGGAAGAAATAGAACGAGCCGCTGAAATAATAAACAGAAGTACGAAATCCGTTTTATATATAGGCGGCGGCGTGCGCGCCTCCGATTGCGAAAAGGAAGTCGCCCTCCTTGCGTCAAAACTCAATGCGGCGGTTATGGTGTCGTATATGGGCATCGGCTGTTTCAATCCCGACGACCCTTGTTATCTTGGGGTGCTTTCCAACAACAATACGGCAACAACTGTGGCACTCAAAGAATGCGATTTGTTGATAACTTTAGGCGCGCGTTTCAACAGCCGTTATTCCGCGTTTGACATCATAAAAAAGCGTAAAATACCACTCGTGCAGGTGGATATTGACAAAGCTGAGATTGATAAAAACGTGCTAACCACCGCAAGCATAATCGGTGATATTGCCGCCGCGCTTTGCGCGCTTAATCCGCTTATAAACGGCAATCTCAACAACAACTGGACATTCAATGACTTTATGCGTCCCGAAGAAACTCACCGCGGTGCCACAATAATCCGCTATCTGTCAGACAAACTCGGTGACTCCGTAATTGTTTCGACAGACGTTGGATTGCATCAGGAGTGGACGGCTCACAACTATAAATTCAAATCACCCAAAGCCTTTTTGACAAGCGGAGGTCTTGGCGCAATGGGCTTTGGAATGGGTGCGTCAATTGGAGCGCATCTCGCCACCAACAAACCGGTACTGCTTATAACCGGAGATGGTTCGTTCAATATGAACTGCATCGAACTGAGTACGGCGGTCAAACACCATGTTCCGCTTATCGTGGTCATTTTGAACAATAAAAGTTTGGGTATGATACGAAAACTGCAGTTGGCGCGGGGGAAACGCACGCCCGCAAGCAGCCTTTATTTTGACGTGGACTATGCCGCGCTTGCGCGCTCTTTTGGCGCGCGCGCCGTCACCATAACCGAAACGGAAGATGTCAAAACGGCAATGGACGCGGCACTTCAAGGCACATTTCCCCTTGTCATCGACTGTAAACTGAGCATAAACGAAGGAATACAATAAACACTGCGCATAAAAGCACTGCGCATAAAAACACCGCGGACAACAAACACTGCGCATAACAACCACTGCACATAAAAACCACCGCGAATAAAAACACTGCACATAAAAAACCGACCGCAGCATGAGAGAAAGTCGGCACAAGGAACATTATGGAAAAACAAATTATTTCGATACTCGTCAACAACCAACCCGGAGTTCTATCGCGCATAGCAGGGCTTTTTTCTCGCCGCGGCTACAACATTGACGGTCTGTCCGTCTGCGCCACCGAAGACGACAGGTTTTCACGCATGACTATAACCGTCACAGGCAGCGCAGGTACAATCAAGCAAATTGTCGCTCAACTGGAAAAGCAAGAGGATGTTGAAAAAGTTATGGGCTTTGACGGACGCAAAGTGGTTTTCAGAGAATTGTTGCTAATAAAAATAGCCGTGGATGCGTCAAGACGCGGAGAAATTGTGGATTTGTGCACTCTGTTTTCAGCAAAGGCAATCGACATCACTGCCGACTGCATGATGCTTGAGTTAACCGGCAGCACCGAAAAAGTGGATGCTTTTATTCAAACGCTTTCTTCTTATGAAATACTGGAAATCGCAAGAACCGGCGGTGCCGCGCTTGAAAAGGGCTTGACCTCTCTTTGCAAGTCGGTTGATGCCGCCGAAGAGTAATAACGGTGATAATGTGGAAACCGCGTCAATATTGGGCTATACATTGTCCAAAGCGCGAAAATCGCAGATTAAATATATGCTAATGATACTTTAAGTGTCGATGGTGCAAAGTTAACAAACATAACAACGGGTTGTCAATACGACCTTCCGCCAATGGACAGTTATGTTCTCGGCATACTTACAAAGGGCGGTTTGCTGGAGGCGATAAAACGATGAAAAAGAACATATGCACCCTTTTAGGCGACGGTATCGGACCGGAAGTAATAAACGCCGCCAAATGTGTACTCAACGCAGTCGGCGAAATGAACGGCTGTGAATTCAATTTTGTTGACGCGCCGATAGGCGGCGAGGCGATTGACCGTTTTTGCACTCCCCTCCCCGAAGAAACGTTGAAAATTGCAAAGGCATCGGATGCGGTTTTGCTGGGAGCCGTCGGCGGTCCCAAATGGGATCACTGCACCTTACGTCCGGAATCCGCTCTGCTTGGGCTGAGAAAAGCGTTGGGTCTTTATGCCAATCTTAGGCCTGCCAAACTCTATCCGTCTTTAACAAAATACTCAGCCCTTAAAGGTGAGATAACAATTAAAGGCATAGACCTGATTATTGTCAGAGAACTCACGGGTGGCATATATTTCGGTGAGCGCGGTTTTAGAAAAAACCAAAAATTCGGCAGAGAAGCCTTTGATACTGAATGTTACAGCGAAATAGAGATTGAACGCGTGGCAAGAGTCGCATATGAACTGGCTCTTAAACGCAGACGCAAGTTGTGCCTAGTGGACAAAGCAAACGTACTTGCTTCCTCTACGCTTTGGCGCAAAGTCGTTATGGAGATAAACGAAGATTATCCCACCGTTTCGGTTGAGATGATGTACGTCGATAACGCCGCAATGCAGTTGGTTTTAAACCCATCTCAGTTTGACGTAATTGTGACATCAAACTTGTTTGGAGATATACTTTCCGACCTTTCGGCGGCACTCATTGGAAGCATAGGCATAATACCTTCGGCATCGCTCGGTTCGACGACTCAAGGATTGTACGAAGCAATACACGGCTCCGCGCCGCTACTAGCGGGTCTTAACACTGCAAACCCGACGGGGACAATACTCTCGGCAGCAATGATGTTACGCCTTTCATTTGAAATGAACAAAGAAGCGGCACAAGTCGAAAACGCAGTTTTGCGCACCTTTGAAGACGGGCTTGGCACAGCGGATTTAAAAGGAAATCTTTCCACCACGGAATTTGCTCAAGCAATTATTGACAGGCTGTAAGTTTTTCACGTCTTTAAAATGTGTCTTTTAATGAAATAAAAACGGCGGTAAGTGTTTTCGCTCACCGCCGTTTTCATTTTTATTGAATATCTTTGTTTAAAATTTTAGCAAAAATATTTTGCTGTTCGATATCGCTTTACGAATTTTGCCGTTTGATTTTAGCGCTCGCTTTGCGTGTCGCTTTTCGTTTTCTTAGGCAATTTTTGCTTCTATAAAGCGCACCACATCTGCGATTGTTGCCATATCGGCCACTTCACTGTCGTCCACCGTGATGTTGTATTTTTCTTCAACCGTCATAAGCATTTCGACAATGTCAAGACTGTCACAGCCTAAATCTTTTATGATGTTGCTTTCGGGCTTAATTTCATCGGGGCTTAAGCCGGTTTGATCTGCTATTATGGTTCTGAGTTCTTCCAAAATCATTGTTATATCCTCTTTAATTTATTTTTAATCCTCTTATAAGGAAATCTTTTATTCATTCTCACTTGTCAAAGCCTCCGGACTAAGTTCGTAGGCAATGACGTTTTGCGGTTCCGCGCATACGCAAGCGTGGTAGCCCTCGTATGGCTCAAAATGTTCAAAATGCGCGCTCGGCGGTATTTCCATTTTAATGCCGGACAGTCCGCGCCCCGTGTACTTAAAATAACTTTCTCTTTCCGTCCATTTTTCAAAAAACTCTTCTTCCGTGTCGGCGCCGACAAAATAAAATTTTTCCAAATTAACAGGACGGATTTTTTCTATATCCACACCGATTTCGCTGTCCGAAATCCCAAGCATTGTTACGCCGTGAGAATGCGAAAGATTGAAATATACCCATTCGCAGTCAAGGCGCGGTTTGTCCCTTACCAAACGCACCACATTGACGCTTTTGGGCAGGTCAGATACAAACGACGACAAAAGATTTCGGTATTGCGAGTAGCAATACTTTATCAGCGTGTCGCTGTCCACTTTTCCGCGGACAAAAAACAGCATCATACCTTTTCAATCCCTTCACGGTTCCTGCCGTAGGTGTTGTTTATGTCCAAAAAGAAGTCACGGTCAGCGGTCATCATGGATTCAAATGGCAGACGGAATCGCCAGTTGCCCTGTGCGACGCCGGGTACGTTCATTCTCGTGTCAACGCCGTAGCCAAGCATATCCTGAACGGGTATGATTGCCAAAACGGCAGATGAAGATATAACCTTTTTAATTATCGCCTTTACCGACGCGCAAGAAGGCCCGCCTGCCGCCCAAGCATTTCCTTCGTATCCGCAATATTTGAGGGCGTAATCGCGTGCGTGCTGATTTAGGTCAAACAGCCAACCCAGAGTGGTATTGTTGTCGTGAGTGCCGGTGTAGGCGACGTTATCGCTCTCATAATAGTGAGGCAAGTGTTCGCTGTCCGTGCCGTCAAATCCAAACTGGAACACTCTCATAGTGGGAATATTTGTGGATTTTATAAAGTCGCGGCAATCTCTGTCTATATCACCCAAGTCCTCTGCGATCAATAACGAATTGGGATTGTCCAAATAAAACCAATTTGGGATTTCACAGCCGGGGCCTTTTACCCACTCACCGCGTGATGCGTCCCCATCGCCTGCAGGAATGGAAAAATAACTGTGGAAAGCGCGAAAGTGGTCGAGGCGCAGAGCGTCGTACAATTTTAGGCAATGGCTAACTCGTGCGCGCCACCACTTGTAATCGTCCTTTTTCATATGTTCAAAATCATAAAGGCAGTTGCCCCACACCTGACCCGTTGAAGAAAAACCGTCCGGCGGTACTCCTGCGACTGATGTCTGACGGTGATTTTCGTCCAGCAAAAAATCATCAGAATTTGCCCATACGTCAACAGAATCGGCAACGACGTAAAACGGAAGATCACCGATTATGTGAATTCCGCGTTCATTTGCACGTTTTTTGATGGTGAACCATTCCGAATAAAATTCGTATTGTTCAAAAACATAAAAATCTATTTCGTCCTTATAGCGTTGACGTGCGTCATTTAGAGCCTCGGCGTCACGGTCAGCAAGTCCGGACTCCCACTCCCACCACTTAGTGCCGCGGTCACGGCTTAGTGCCATAAATAAGGCGTAATCGTCAAGCCAATAACTCTCCGTTTCTCTAAAACGCTCAATTTTTTTGCACATCCCGTTGTCAATGCGAGAAAATGCAAGCCGGAGCAGGCGCAAAACGTTTTGCTTTGCAAAGTCATAGTCCACCAAATACGGTTCACCATTATAGCGCGCACTTTGCAGTTCGCTTTCGGTAATTAAACCTTTGTTGTACAGCTCGGCAGGACTTATATATAGATAATTGCCTGCATAAGACGATAAACCCGAATAGGGCGAATTGCCGCAACCAATCGATGTGATGGGAAGCAACTGCCACCACCTGAAACCCATGTCTACAGCCATATCAATAAACAAGTCGACGTCGGAAGTAAAACACCCTATCCCAAAAGGAGAAGGAAACGACGATACGCTTATAAGCATACCTGCCGACCTGGCAAACTTGAGTTTTTGGATTTCGGTTTTATCGTTTTGCATTATTCTTCTACTCTTATGAGAGCAACGACTTTGTCAACGCCGGAAAGACTTTCGATTTCGCTCAGTGCTCTTTTTATTATGCTTTCTTTGGTTTCGTGTGTGATGAATATAATTTCGGCTTTGGTGCCGACGGCTTTTTTCTGCAATACGGTTGCAAGCGATATATTGTTCTTTCCAAATGCTCCCGTCACTTTGCTAAGCGTGCCCTCTTCGTCCGAAACGGCAAGGCGGATATAGTAAGCGGAATTGAAATCGCTTGCAAAATCGGCATCGCAAACTTCGGCGTCGGTTTCCCAAGGATACATTCTGGGAGCGTCTTTTCCTGCCGCGAACACGATATCGCTGACGATTGCGCTTCCTGTCGGCAGTGCGCCTGCGCCACGTCCGTAAAGCATAATGTCGTCCACGTTATCACCGTTTATGAACACAGCGTTAAACGAGCCTTTAACAGATGACAGCGGGTGTTCGTTGGGCAAAAATACGGGGTGCACCCTTGCTTCGATTTTTCCGCCACGATTTTTTGATATGGCGAGAAGTTTTAGAGTGTAGCCCAGTTCCTTGCCGTAGCGTATATCGGCAACTTTTATGTCCGAGATGCCTTCGCGGTATATCTTTTCAATCGGGACTCTGCGCTTATATGCCAGTGACGACAAAATGCTGTTTTTGTACATAGCATCGAACCCGTCCACGTCTGCTGCCGGATTTGCCTCGGCGTAGCCTAAATCCTGCGCCGCTTTTAGACAAGTGTCATAATCAACGCCCTCATCACTCATACGCGAAAGAATGTAGTTTGTCGTGCCGTTCACTATGCCTTTTAATGATAGAATGTTGTTGCCCTGCATGCTGTCGGTGAGAGTTCTTATAATCGGGACGCCTCCGACGCACGATGCCTCAAAATACAAACCTCCGCCGCCTCGCTTTGCCGCGGCTTCCAATTCAACCCAACTCTTTGAAAACATTTCTTTATTGGCTGTAACCACGCTTTTGCCTGCTTCAAGAGCAGCAATCAAAAAGGATTTTGCCGGTTCGATTCCGCCAAAAAATTCCGCAACAATCTGAATTTCAGGGTTTTCGGTCACGGCTTTTATGTCGGTTTTGACTATGTCGGGATTGACACCGAGTTGTTTGCAGCGTTCCATATTTCTTTCAAGAACGCATTTGACTTCGATATCAATACCGTCGTTTTCAGCGATATAGTCGTGTTTTGAGGTCAAAATTTCATATGTACCGCCTCCGACTGTACCGAGTCCTAACAATGCTACGCCAATTTTCTTCATTTCTTTCTCCCAGTATTTGCGGTGTTCCGATAAGCGGAAATCCGCATCATTTTCATTTGCAATTTATATCTGCCTATGCACTTTGTCTTATTTTAAGACTTATGACATAAGGCTCAATTTTCCGTATGGATTTTTTTCAATCGTTATTTGCGCTCTGAATTTTTATTTTTGCTTTGACTCGTTCAATTTGTATATATAATTCAAACCTTTAAGTGCCAAAGCACGGTCGATGACGTCCATCAAATTGGGTTCCACATTTTCAACCAATTCGCTCAGTCCGCCGGTTGCAACAACCTTGGCATCTTTCATCTGCGGCAGTTGTTTATACTTGTCGAGCATATATTTCACTAGCCCCGTATAGCCATAAATGATACCTGCCTGCATGCACCTTCTTGTGCCTTTGCCAACAATGCTTGCAGGTTTGCTAAGTTCAATCCTTGGCAGTTTTGCGGCAGTATTTACAAGGCTTTCCGCCGATGTTTTAATACCAGGCGAAATCGCACCGCCCAAGAAACTTCCCTCTTTGCTGACAAGGTTAAAGGTCGTTGCAGAGCCAAAATCCACCACAATAACCGGACCGCCGTAAAGACGATACGCCGCAGCCGCGCCGACAAGTCTGTCTGAGCCTAAATCCGAAGGATTGTCATATTCTATTTTCAAGCCCGTTTCGACACTGCTGTCAACAATAAGCGGACGCTTGCCCATATAATATTCGCACATATGTTCAATCGTATAATTGAGAGCAGGGGCAACCGATGAGATAACCACGCCTTCAATGTTTGAAAAATTGCATTCGACTTGGCTTAAAAGGTCATAAATCACCATTCCGTATTCGTCACCCGTGCGCCTTGACTCGGTTGATACCCTCCAAGATGACACCAAATTGTCACACTTGAACAAGCCTACCTTTATATTCGTGTTTCCGATATCCATCGTGAGTATCATTGTAAACCGCCTAAAATATATTATTGTTTATTATACCAAATACCGCGCACATTATCAAGAACATTTTGCTCTGGCAAACACCTTGCCGACATGTTTCAAAAATCCTTTATGGCTAAAAATCGATATTTTGCCTTACAAACAAAGCGTTATTTTGTTTTTATAATCCCGCGCATTTGTCAATAAGATTTTTATAATCTTTTTTTGACAAGCTATCGTCAAAAAACAAGTCGATTGTACGGTTAAATTCCTTGAAATCAGTTTTTGAATGCGATATACGCAGATATGAAGAAGCAAAAAACGTTAAACAGAAACGCAGGAAGATAATAAAGGGCAATTCTGAATTCCTTTATAAAAAACCTTATTTGTACGACAAGCGAAAACGCTAAAAGCAGTATTGAAAACACAAAGGCGAGATAAATATTTTTGAGAGAGAAAAAAGCATAAATAAATAATACCGAAAAAAGCCCCGTGAATGCCAAAAATATCATAGACGGAAATATGTGTTTGCCTGTTACGAGCCGTGCTATGACACCGACGACAAACGTATAGGTGACTGCAACAAGGAATGTAAAATAACCTCCTGTTGGCAAAATCTGCGGTTTATTCAATGCCAAATACCACTTAAAGTCTATTTTTAAGCAATAAGAGCACAGCCAAGCAACGACTAGCACGCAGAATACACCGGCTACCAGTCCTATTAGTTTCTTGATGTAGTCCACTCCAAAATATATTGTCTGAATTGCTTTTCAATGAACACAAAATTGGACGAATGCGTATGGTACAGTAGGAGAAATCCTAATATATAAGGAGGTCATACATAATGAACGGCTTTTTTGCAAACGGTGGAGCAAACTGCGGCTGTGGTTGCGATTGCATCTGGCTAATTTTACTTCTTCTTTGTTGCTGTGGCGGTGGCGGCGGCGGATGCGGCGGTGGCTGCGATATCTGCGACATCATTCCCTTGCTGCTCATCCTTTGTTGCTGCTGCGGCGGCGGCGGTGGCTTTGGCGGCTGCAAGTAACACAAAGAACTACTGCTGAAAAAAAAGCCCCGCGTTTGCGGGGCTTTATAAATTTGCTTTTCTTCTTGTTTTTGAGCAAACAAGTGAATCATCGCGGATTAGTATTCAAGCAGTTCGTCAAAATAGGCTCTGAGTCCCGATATAGGCACTCTGACTTGCGCCATGGTGTCACGCTCTCTTACCGTTACGGTGTCGTCTTCAAGAGTGTCAAAGTCTACCGTAACACAATACGGAGTTCCGATTTCGTCCTGACGACGGTAACGTTTGCCGATTGAACCGCTGCCGTCAAATTCGCATGCAAAATGCTTTGATAGGTCGCTGTAAATTGCCTCAGCCTTTTCGTTAAGTTGCTTTTGAAGAGGAAGCACTGCGACTTTTATAGGTGCGATTGCATGATGCAGATGCAGTACGACTCTAGTGTCGCCTTCGCCCACGTTTTCTTCGTCATAAGCGTTGCTGAGCAGTGCCAGCACCATGCGCTCAACTCCGAGGGACGGCTCAATGACGTAGGGAACGTATTTTTCGTTTGTAACGGGGTCGGTATAACTCAAATCCTTGCCGGATTTGTTGATGTGCTGATTTAGGTCATAATCCGTGCGGTCTGCTACGCCCCAAAGTTCGCCCCAACCGAAAGGAAACAAAAATTCAAAATCGGTGGTGGCTTTGGAATAGAAACACAGTTCGTCCTTGTCGTGGTCGCGAAGTCTTAAGCAATCGTCGTTCATGCCGAGGTCTAATAGCCATTTGTGGCAGAATGTGCGCCAATAATTGAACCATTCAAGGTCAGTGCCGGGCTTGCAGAAAAACTCCAGTTCCATCTGCTCGAATTCCCTAACGCGGAAAATAAAATTCCCCGGAGTTATTTCGTTGCGGAAAGATTTGCCTATCTGACCGATTCCGAAAGGTACTTTTTTTCTGGTGGTGCGCTGTACGTTTTTGAAGTTTACAAATATACCCTGCGCGGTTTCGGGACGAAGATACACGGTGTTTGTGCTGTCTTCGGTGACGCCTTGGAAGGTTTTGAACATCAGATTAAATTTTCTGATGCCTGTAAAATCGGATACGCCGCAAACCGGACAAGGGATTTTGTTTTCGCTTATATAGGCTTCAAATTGTTCGTTGCTCCAGCCTGCGATATTTTGTTCTATGCCCTTGCGCTTCATATAATCTTCGATAAGATTGTCCGCGCGGTGACGTGATTTGCAGTGCTTGCAGTCCATCAAAGGATCTGAAAAACCGCCCAAATGTCCGCTTGCTTCCCAAACTGTCGGGTTCATTAAAATGGCACAGTCCAATCCTACGTTCAAAGGGTTTTCAATTATAAATTTTTTCCACCAAGCGTTTTTGATATTTTGCTTGAGCGCGACGCCCAACGGACCGTAATCCCACGTGTTTGCAAGTCCGCCGTATATTTCGCTGCCGGCAAAAATAAAACCGCGGTTTTTGCAAAGCGCAACGAGTTTGTCCATAGTGAGTTTGCTATCTGCCATAAGATACCTCTAAAATAAGTTAAATAAGATATTATGAGTATTTTCACTCTTTGTCAAGTTATAGTGAAAGATTGCATACAATCTACCATGTTTGCTGCTCTGCGCGTTGCGTTTTTGTATATCGGCACGTCAATCGGGGCGGGATTTTCTTCGGGTAGGGAAATCGCGCTCTTTTTTGGTGGCACGTCACCTTACTGTGTTGCACTGGCGGCTGTATTTATTTCAATACTGTGCGGACTTTTTTTGGTGGCGGGCAAAAGCAACGCCGTTCCCCAAAATTTTTTCGTGAAGACCGGTATTTTTATATCTTCGGCAATATCGCTGTGTTCAATGCTTGCAGGCGGAGAATACGTCCTCTCCTCACTTTTCAGCGTTCCGCTTCTTGGGCTTGCTATGGCGATATTAGGCTCGATTTTGGTGTGCTTCGGAATAGAGAAAATAAAGTGGGCAAACACCATTTTAATGCCGCTTTTCGTTGTGTTGTTGTTTTTGGTTTTTTTCAGAAACGGAGCAAAGATTTTCGGCGGAGAATTTTCCATCTTGCAGCCGATCAGATACAGTGGCTTGGACGTGCTTTTGGGCGGAGTGATGCTCTCCCGCGAAGGCAAAAAAATGAACTCAAAGCAAATTGTGATTTGCTGTTTGACAATATTCGCATTTTTGTCGACTGTGCTTTTCATTCTCCAAAACGTGGTTTTATCTGACGAATTGCAATCATCAATGCCTGTTTTGACGGTTTCAGAAAGAGTTGGACTTAAAGTTGCCAGCGGAGTTTTGATAGCGGTTGCGATATTTACCACTCTTATCGGCGCGCTTGAAGTTTTGACTGCGCTGATGCAAGGATACTTTGAGAAAAGCAAAAAGCTTGCCGTTTTAGGCAAGCCTTCTTATCGAAAATTGGTTGTGTTCGGAACACTGCTTTTAGCGTATCCTATAAGCTTTTTGGGCTTTGATAATATTGTGGACTACTGCTACCCTTTTATCAGCCTGTTCGGAATAATCTTCACGGTTTTCACGCTAGCAAAACTGATTTATATCCGCATCCCAAAAGACAAACTACCCAACTTTTTGAAGCATATTGAAGGTTATTCTATCGAAGATACGTTTAATGCCGCATCGGCTCGTGCAAGTCACTGCATCGCCGCTATCAGTCTTCGTCATCCTCGTGGCAGTGGCAATCGTTATCGTGGCATTGACAGTCAGCGTCACAGTGACAGTCGTCCTCGTGGCAGTGGCAATCGTTATCGTGGCAGTGGCAGTCAGCGTCGCAGTGACAGTCGTCGTCATTAATATATTCTTCAGTGATTTTTTCGTCGTCTTCGTCTTCGGACTGACCCATAATCGGATTTAAAATGTCTTCAAAAGGAGATTTTCTGTCATCGTATCCTTCCTCGTCAAGACCTTTCACATAACGATAAAACATATCGTCGGTGTATTTACTTTCGTCGATTACAAAGCCTCCTCCACCCAATTCTTCAATCGCGTTGCGGATTTCAATCATTTCATTGTAATTAAGATCGTTTTCGTTGGCAAAGTCTTCCAGCAATTGGATAGCGCTCAAATCGCCGTATTTTCCAAGCAATTTGGCAAACAGGGCAACGTCTTCACCACGGTAAAGATAACTTACAAGCGCCATAAAAACACTCTTGTTACCGGGGTAATTTGCCATAATTTCAAGAAGCATTTGAGCGGTATCGCCCTCACATTTATAAAACCGCTCCAACATTTCGTCTATTATTTCTTCACAGTCTTCAAGCAAAAACTCATAGGCTTCCAGCCTTGTTGCGTATTCAAAATCCTCGTTTGTCAATACGTCCAACATTTTTAGCATTTCATTCTTGTCTATCATTGTTTTCATCTCCGAAAATAATCCTGTAATATTTGTCAAACGTGCGCTCGCTCAATTCGTAACGTTGCATATTGTCTTCTTTGGGGTTTGGGTCGTCCTCGTATACTTTTGTCAAAAGCACGCCGACTGTCGTCCGCACACTTCTTAGTCTAGCGATTTTTTCAACGTTTTTATCTCTCCACAACGCTCTGCCGTCGGCGCCTATATTGACAAGGGAATTGACGATTTTTCTGAGTCTTTCGATATATGTGGTGGGGTCTTCGTCGGTGAATATAATATCACAAATTGCATAACTCACCGCATCGTGGAAGACAACCGGAAGGCAATAAAAAGCGTCCGGCAAGCACAAAGAAACATCTTTAAATCTGTCTTGTGCCACGATTTCCACGTCCAGCGTAAAGCCGTGATTTAGAAGGCTGTACAAAACACGCGGCATAATTTCGAAACTCAAATTTGGAGAAATAAGTATGTCGCGGTAAAAATCCTTAACCCAGGCAGTCTGACAAAAGTCAAGACGATCCAAAACCATAAGTTTAATCTTTTCGTTGCCGTCTATAAAAGACCAACGTATGAGTGAAGTGAGTTCTTTGTCGTTTTTCAAAGCCTTTTCAAAATCGACTTTGTCCAGTTTGACAAAATATTCGATGCGCTTATATCGTCTAATTCTTTCAGCGTATGGCAAATTCATATTGTATTCGACGCTTTCGGGTTCGGTCTTATACAGGTCAAGGTAAAATTCCGCAGGAGAATACTCGCCGTAGATGACTTTGATGCGGTTCATAATTTTTACGGCTTCTTTTTTTTGCCCCAAATTGTAAAGACCTTGTGAAAGCCACATCATAGTGTTTGGCTGCAAGTTCAAACTTTCAAGCACCCGTTTTGTGTATTTTACGACTTCGGAGTGCATGTTGAGATTGACAAGCAAAGGCAAGAGCAGCAAAATATCTTCAACTCTTTGGTAATCTTTTTCCAAAATGCCGCAAACGACGCTATCCGCTGATTCAAGTTTTTCTTCCATCATAAAGGCGGTGGCAAGAGTGCATCTGACTGCCAGACTGTCTGATTTTTCCAGCATATACCGAGCCTCGTCAATAACTCGGTCTATGTCGTTTTTCATCATATAGCAAACGAGTATCACGTGATTCGCCGCGTCTGCCACCCTGCTTCTGGGGTCAACTTCTCTGGCGCATTGAAGTGCAGTTTCAAAATCCTTTTCTCTCACCGCGCGGTACGCTCGCTCGATAAGCATTTCGTAATAGTCGTCGCCGCGGGGATATGCCACGTGAAAGTTCTCTTCCTCGGGGTTTTTTGTTTCAAAGGCTTCGGAATCGAAATCGTCGCTGAAATAGCGCATATAATATGACACCACCTCAAGTTCGCCGAGTTCCAAAAAATTGTTTGCAAGTTGATAAAAAATACGGCCCTCGCTGTCCAAGTCGGGCTTCAATACGAGGGCTTTATAAAGTATCTTATTTGAGATTTGGTGTGCACCAAGTCCCGCATATAAAGTGGCAAGATTAATCGACGCCATAAACAGGCGTTCATTGAGTTCTAGGGCCTTTTTAAAATTTGTTATCGCGCCTTCGGCATTGCCCGACTCGATACATCTTTCGCCAAGTTCCAGATACTCTTCGCCGTTAAGGTTGAAGTCGATAACTTGAGCCATTATTTCTTTTTCTTCTTTTTGGGATTTTGATAGGGCTTTTGCTCTGTTTTTGTTTTTTGCTTTGCCTTTGCGGGATTGCCTTGATATTCATTAACGCTCGCTTTACGGACGATGTACATATTCTTTTTGTCGTTGTGGGCTTTTAATGCTTTGCACTTGTCCATGCCTCTCTTTGCCATTGCAATCCAATTCAGTGCCAAAAAATTGAATCCCGCCGCCGCCATGGCTATATAGGCAATAACCGCGACCACAGTACCTGCAATGCATATAAGCAGAGGAATTGCGGAGAGCACTCCGACTATAAGCACGATGAGAGGATTGTTGATTATTACCACCAGTGCGTCTTTTAACAAGCCTGAGAACGAAAGGTTATAGACTGTTGCAAGGGAGAGTAAAACCATTATATAGGCAAGTATCGGCGCTCCGAACACAAAGGCGAAAACAACTCCCACATAATCCCCAGCCACTGCGGTTGCAATTTGCAGTTTTGCAAGAATATTGAGCAGCGACGTTCCCATAGCAAGCATAACAAGCGTGCCAATCGTACCAAAAAGCAAAAACTTCCACCAATACTTGGCAAAGCCCCTCCAATATGTGGCAACGCTCTTTTTGTATAAATCTTGGAAAAAAGAACGCTTTGCCGCATAAAATTGTCCCGACATAAATGCCGATGCAAAAATCATTGCGGCGGCAGCCATCATGATAACGGGCTGATACACGTCCCAGTAAAGACGGAAGACGCTTTCGGATATGCTGTCGCCGATGCCCGGGTAACCGACACCTATGGCGGACATAAAGTTGTAAGTGCCGCCGATTACGCTATCTTCAAAATATTTGGCGGCTACGGTGAGCACCAAAATGAACAGAAGTGTGGATGCGATAAACCACACCGTTGTTTTTATCATATTTGCGTATTCGCCCTGAAATACGGCTATTGCTCTTTTGAAATATCCCTCGGGATATTCCTTTTTTATTCTTGCCTCCGCCATTCCTGCGACGACGATTTTTTGAGGTTCTTCCGGTTCGACCACAACTTCAGCGTTGACAAACAGATTGCCAAGCAAAAATTTGGGTTCTTTGGTCGCTTTCCCTGCGTTGGGCTGATATTGATTTGCCATATTTTCTCCTGACGGCATTATTTTAATTTACAGTCATTTTACACTAACACACAATAAATATCAAACAAATAAAATGTATTTGGGAAAATAAATGGCGCGCGTGTATGAAGTTGTCTAATTACTATTGAATTAGATTGACTTTTTCTCAATCGTGATATATTTTTTACTAAATAAGGGGAAAGGAAGTAAAAATGAAAAAATTCAACGTTGCAGTAGTCGGCGCGACCGGAATGGTCGGCAACAAATTTCTTGAAGTCTTGACGGAACGTCAACTTCCCGTAGAAAATTATTATCTTTTTGCTTCGCAAAGAAGTGCGGGAAAACAAATCGATTTTGTAGGCAAACCTCACACGGTCATTGAACTGACCGAGGAAAACGTTATGGCTCTTGCCGGCAAAGTAGACTTTGCCTTATTTTCTGCAGGCGGCGGCACATCCAAAGATTTTGCACCGATTTTTGTAAAGGCAGGAGCGGTTGTCGTGGACAACTCCAGTCAATGGAGAATGTACCCCGACGTCCCCCTCGTCGTCCCCGAAGTCAATCCCGAAGATGTAAAATGGAACAAAGGCATCATATCCAACCCCAACTGCTCAACAATACAGGCAGTCGTGGCATTGAAGCCCTTGTATGATACCTTTGGCATCAAACGCATAGTTTATTCCACTTATCAAGCAGTATCGGGCGCAGGAGTTGCGGGCTACAACGACCTTAAAGACGGCGTAAGCGGCGAAGCTCCCAAAAAGTTCCCGCATCCTATCGCGTTTAACCTTCTTCCGCACATCGACGTATTTATGGAAGACGGCTACACCAAGGAAGAATGGAAGATGATTGCCGAAACAAAGAAGATTTTCCACGATGAAAAAATCAAAATCACCGCCACAACGGTGCGTGTGCCCGTTTTCCACGGACACAGCGAATCTATCAACGTGGAGTTTAAAAAGCCCTGCACTAAAGAGAGCGTAGGTAAAGCGTTAAGCGAGTTTTCATCTGAACTTGTAGTGATGGACGATGTCAAAAACAACGTGTATCCTATGCCTATTTATGCAGAAAACCACGACGAGGTTTATGTCGGACGTATCCGCCTTGACGATAGCGTGGACAGTGGCGTCAACATTTGGGTTGTCGCAGATAATATAAGAAAAGGAGCGGCAACAAACGCCGTACAGATTGTCGAATTGCTAATCAAGAACGCTTTGGAGGCTTAATATGATTTTCAAAGGAACGGCTACAGCTCTCATCACTCCCTTCACCGAAAACGGTGTGGATTATCCCTCACTTGATGCCTTGCTTGATTTCCAAGTGGCGAATGGTGTGGACGCCCTTGTCATATTGGGCACCACGGGTGAACCGGCAACTATGTCGTCGGATGAAAAAATCGGCGTCATAAAGTTCACTTTAAAAAAACTTAAAGGCAAACTTCCGATTATCGTCGGCGCAGGCTCAAACAGCACCGCCGCCGCTATCGAGTTGTCAAAAACCGCACAAAGTCTTGGCGCAGACGCACTGCTTATCGTCACTCCTTATTACAACAAAGCAACACAAGACGGACTCATCGCGCACTTTAGCGCAATCGCCGACGCAGTGAACCTTCCCATTATTTGTTACAACGTGCCGGGACGTACCGGTGTCAATCTGCTCCCTGCGACTTTTGCCAAACTTGCCGAACACAAAAATATTGCGGCAATAAAAGAAGCATGCGGCAATATGGAGCAAATCAACGAGTGCATCCGCCTGACAAAAGGCAAAGCGGTTGTGTATAGCGGTGACGACGGCATAACCATTCCGATTATGGCAATGGGCGGCGAGGGAGTAATTTCCGTCGCAAGCAACGTCATTCCAAAATTCACATCCGATATGACAACCGCAATGCTAAAAGGCAATCTTAAAACCGCCGCCGAAATGCAACTGAAAATGTTGCCTTTGATTAAATCACTGTTTTGCGAGGTCAATCCAATTCCCGCAAAGCGCGCCGCAGAAGAACTGGGGCTTTGCAACGGAAATGTACGCCTGCCCCTAACCCGCATGACGGACACAAACGCAAAAGTCCTCATTGACTTACTCAAGGAATACAAATGATAAAACTTGCAATTTCCGGCGCCGAAGGGCGCATGGGCAGAACGATTTACAAGACGCTTATAGGCTCGCAGGATTTTGAGATAGTCTACGGAGTGGACACTTTCCCTGCGGACGATTTGCCTTATCCCGTTTATCGCTCTTTTGAAGACAGCGCACTGTCTGTCGACATTATTTTGGATTTTTCATCTCCCGCCTCGCTGGACTCGATTCTGAATTTTGCCGTAAAAAACAGTGTAAAATGCGTGCTTGCAACAACGGGTTACACAGAAGAACAGGTTAAGAGAGTGTCCTACGCGGCAAAACAAACGGCTATATTCCGCACTGCAAATATGTCGCTGGGCATAAATTTGCTTTCAAACCTTTCAAAAGATGCTATGAAGTTTTTGGGAGAAGCGTATGATGTCGAGATAGTGGAAATTCACCACAACCAAAAACTTGACGCTCCCAGCGGCACTGCCCTACTGCTCGCCAATGCCATCAACGAAGTCCGCGACGGAGATCTTGTCCCCACGTTTGGACGTCATGAAACTGCAAAACGACGTGAGAAAAACGAAATTGGAATACACGCTTTACGCGGTGGCAGCGTCGTTGGCAAGCACGAGGTTATGTTTCTTGGAGCCGGCGAACAAATCACACTATCCCACGAGGCGGAAAGCAAAGAAGTCTTTGTCAGAGGCGCACTTAGAGCGGCGGCCTTTATTATGGATAAAAAGACAGGGCTGTACGATATGAACTCAATCTTGGGAGATTTCTATGCCGTCACCTCTGTTGCATCAGAAAAAGAGGTATCGCTGCTTTCCTTCCCATCTATCACTTCAACCGCTTTCCTAGCTCTGCTAAAAGGCATAAAAGACAACAATATCAATTTGGATATGATATCGCAAAATATTAACACAGACGGAACTTTGGCGGTATCGTTCAGCCTGCCGGACAAAGATTTGACAAGAGCGGATAAACTTATCCCGGCAAACGTCGGACACACGGCGACCGTCAACACGGCGAAACTCACCGCTGAAGGCGCAGGTATGGAACATAAAAGCGGAGTAGCCTTGGAGGTATTGTCAATATTGAACGGCGTTGGCTCAACAGTGTATGCAATCACGACGTCCGAAACCAAAATTTCGTGCTGTATTAACCTTGAATTGCTCGCTGCCGCCGAAGCCGCACTCAAAAAATACTATAAAATTTGAATCAAAAAAAAATACCGTTTTTATATCTTCAAAC
>CAYIYN010000016.1:0-21344 GCA_964367645.1 uncultured Bacteroidaceae bacterium | reverse complement strand
AATAATGATGTATTTACGCCATCAAATTATAACAGTTATAATCCATACAATGACTATGAATTCTTGTTAGATATGTTTAACAAGCGCAATTCTCCTAGCGGTGCTCAGCAAAAGAAAATATCTGCAATTATTATGAATTCAATATATCCATACTTAGCAAAATTATTAGAAAAAAAGATAATTAGATAAACAGATTGAGTTAATGTATCGGTAATTGCCTTTGCCTTTTTAGGTGCTACGGTTATGTGCAAATTGTCAAGGGGCAATGTTTATACCTTACTTGACAATAAATGGAACGGACATAGGCATAAAGCATTGCTTTTAACCCTTGACCATTTTCTATAACCGAAGTATTAAGGTTTTTGGCAAAGGCAATTTGCCGAAACAGAAAAAGAAAAAGGAGCAAAAAATGGAAAATTGCATTATTTATGCACGTTTCAGTTCTTACGGACAGAATGAGCAGAGTATCGAAGCTCAAGTGCGTATTTGTAAGGAAACAGCCGAAAATAAAGGACTGAAAGTTATAAATATTTATCCAGATAAAGCCAGAACGGGAACAAATGATGCCCGTCCTGCGTTTCAACGTATGATTGCAGATGCTGCAAGCGGTGCTTTCAAATATGTAATTGTATATATGTTCGATAGGTTTGCACGTAACCGTCGTGACAGCATTATGTATAAGGAAATGCTGAAAGAGAAATACGGCATCAGAGTCATATCCGCTTTGGAACCTATTGCCGAAGACGAAGGTGGCGAGTTTTACGAGATGTTTTTGGAGTGGAACGCTGAAAAGTATAGTAAGCGTTTGTCTAAACGTGTTCGTGATGGACTTGATACCAGCGTTGCCAACGGAACGTATTGTGGCGGTTATTTGATATATGGTTACAGCATTGAACACGAACCTATTCCCGGCAAGCCCGGAAAGTCAATCAAAAGAGTTGTCAAGAACGAAGAAGAAGCGTCTATCGTCAAATATGTTTTTGAGCAATACGATTTAGGCGTTCCGAAGAAAAAAATCGTGGCTACACTCAACGAAAAAGGTTATCGATACAAGGACAAACCCTTTACAACGCACCCACTTGATAATTGGCTACTCAATCAGAAGTATACGGGCGAGTTTTCATTTGGTGGCAGAGTATGCTCTAATATGTATCCGCAAATCGTTCCCAAAGAATTGTTTGAACGAGTACAAAAACGCCTGCAAAAGAACAAATACTTTGCAGGTGGAACGGCTACGGCAAGAGAGCCGTATTTATTAACAGGAAAACTATATTGTGGTGAGTGCGGAACTGATATGGTTGCAGACGGCGGAACAAGCAAAACCGGCAAAAGAAACTACTACTATATATGCAAGCATATGAGGGATAAAATCGGTGACCCGCCTTGTAAGAAAAAGCGTGAGAATAAAGACGTCCTTGAACAAGCTGTGACGCAGTTTGTAATTGACTGGTTGAGCGACGAGGAACACGTGAAAACGGCTGTTGATGACGTAATGAATTATTACGAGAAAAAGACAGACGTATCCAATTTGAAGAGCATTGAAACAAAAATTGCTAATGCCAAAAAAGAGGTTGAAGACCTTGCAGACGCTTTCGTGAAAGCCAAAAGTGCTTTGCTCCAAAGTACGATAGAAAAGAAAATGGCGGACTACGAAACCCTACTGAATGACCTATCGTATCAGCACGCAATGTTGGAGTTGGAACGAGGTTATAAGATAACTCGCCAAGATATGGTGGACTTTGTACAAGAGCTTATAAAGGGTGACCCCGACGATAAAGATTACCAACGCAAGATCATAGATAATCTTGTCTATATCGTATTTTGCTCTGATGACGGTACGATTGCTTTCCTTAATATACGTGGCGGTAAGCACTCCGAAGAGATATCGTTTGAAGACGTAAAAGAGATAATAAAAAACTATAATAAATGCTGTAAAGGTGTTCCAACGCAATTACCACCGTCCCGCCAAAATCCGTTGATATGTCCACTGTTTAGTGGGGTTTCAGCGGATTTTATTTTCCCTGCTTCTTTGTTTTAGATACACTTTTTGCTTGATTATTGACTATTTTTTACCCCCTTATTTAATTTGATAATTTGAGTTTGTTCGTAGTCCGAATTGCAGTGCGTATATACTTTTAGGGTTAGTGATATATCGGTATGTCCAACCCACTTTGCAACGGTTTTAGCGTCTATACCGCATTCAAAACAACGCGTAATGAAAGTATGCCTTAAAGAATGTAGCGTGATATGCTTATTTACAAGGTTAGCGCATTCCAAAATTTTGGAGAAATGCCTATATATATTCGCTTCGTTTATAGGAAATATCCGCAAGGTTTTATCTTTCTTGCTTGTAGGCAGATAGGGCAAAAGACTATCAAAGATAGGCACAACGCGGTTTCCTGCATCGGTTTTAGTTTCGTGGGGTTTGCACTTATAGTTGCAGGCAACATTTGATAGCAACATTTGATATGGGTGCAGAGTTTTGCAATAAATTTGATAATAAAACAGCCTATAAACAATAAAAATATTGATTTTATTTAAAAATGCAATATTGTTCTTGACAATTTTTTGTGGGTATGGTAATGATTAAGTACAAAAGTTTTGTTTAAGTTAAATTTTTGTTGACAGGAGCATTGTATGCAAGCAACAGTTGCCTTGGCAAGCGTCGTTATTATAAGCGTCATTAGCATTATCATTCTAGTTATTAGAGATAATGTTTTTTGTGGTTTTGCCAAAACTGATGGCGGTATAGTGCGATAGCGAAATATCAAGCAATCAAAACCCACGGCAAAGCCCGTGGGTTTTTTAGTATCAGGAGGTTAAGATGAAGATAAGCGGAGCACGGATATTAATTGAGGAATTGTCGGCACACGGGGCAGATACGATTTTTGGGTACCCCGGCGGCGCAGTTCTAAATATTTATGACGAGCTTTATAAAGCTGCGGATAAAATCACTCACTACATTTCTGCACACGAACAGGGTGCGGCACATGCGGCTGACGGCTATGCCAGAGCCACGGGCAAGACGGGTGTGGTGATAGCAACATCAGGCCCCGGCGCAACAAACTTGGTTACGGGTATAGCAAATGCTTATTTGGACAGCACACCTATGGTGGCAATAACAGGCAATGTTGCAACAAATCTTATAGGCCGTGATAGCTTTCAAGAGGTGGATATAACAGGCATAACTATTCCTATTACAAAGCACAACTATATCGTTAAGGATGTAAGCCGTTTGGCGGACATAATAAGGGAAGCGTTTATTATCGCAAAAAGTGGCAGACCCGGCCCTGTGTTGATTGACATTCCCAAAGACATTCAAACGGCGGTTACTGAATATGAGCCAAAGCAAGTGGTTTTCCCTGCAAAAACAACCGAGGTCAGTAGCGAAGCCTTAGTAAGAGCCGCAGAGCTGATTGCAGCGGCGGAAAGACCGTTTATTTATGCTGGCGGCGGTGTAACGATATCGCAAGCAACAAAAGAGTTGACCGATTTTGCAGATATGATTGATGCGCCTATCGGCACAAGTATGATGGGATTAAGCGCAGTTAATGCCGACAACCCGCGCTTTTTGGGAATGACGGGTATGCACGGCAAGTACGCCGCCAGCAAAGCCATGGCATTGTGCGACCTGATAATTGCGGTAGGCACACGCTTTTCCGACAGAGCAACGGGGAACAAGCAAGAGTTTGGCAAGGGCAGAAAGATAATTCATATCGACATTGACCCTGCTGAGATAGGCAAAAACATACCTGCGTATGTATCGCTGCTTGGCGACCTCAAACAGATTTTGCAAAAGCTGAATGAAAGGCTTAGCAAAATTGAGCGCAAGGATTGGCGCGCAGAGGTTGATGCAATAAAAAATTGTGCAGAAAACCGTTTGGATATGGACAAGTCTAGGCTTAATCCGCAAAGTTTAATTGAATGTGTAAACAGCTTTGCCAAGCCCGAAACGATAGTTGCCACTGATGTAGGGCAACACCAAATGTGGACAACGCAGTATTACAAATTTAAGCAGCCACGGACATTTATTACCTCAGGCGGCCTTGGAACAATGGGCTTCGGTTTGGGGGCGGCGATTGGTGCGGCAATAGGCACGGGGCGAAAAACGGTATTGTTTACAAGCGACGGCTGTTTCCATATGAATATGAATGAAATGGCTACCGCCGTTTCAAACAATTTGCCTATCGTAGTGGTTTTGCTAAACAACAACGCATTAGGAATGGTACGGCAGTGGCAAACTACATTTTTTGAAAAAAGGTATTCAAACACAACCTTGAACAGAAAAACCGACTATGTTGCGCTTGCAAAAGCATTTGGGGCAGATGCGAAAAAAATTACCGCACTTTCCGAAATGCAAGGGGCAGTTGAATGGGCATTTAAACAAAGCGGCCCTGTGCTGATTGAGGCTGTTATTGACAGTGATGACAAGGTTTTGCCTTTCATTCCGCCGAACTGCGATATAAAAGATATAATATTAAAGGGGTAATGTATGGACAGATTTATTTTATCATTAATAGTAAGAAACGAAGCAGGCGTGCTTACCAGGGTTTCGGGGCTTTTTGAAAGGCGTGGATTTAACATCGACAGCCTGTCGGTAGGCGAAACTGTTGAACCTGCAGCCTCACGTATTACAATTACGGCAAGGGGCGATGAGCATACGCAGGAACAAATTTGCAAACAACTTGAAAAGCTTCACGATGTGCTGATTGTTGAAAATATGCCTTCGCACAGAACCGTTGTAAGAGAGCTGATGCTAATTAAGGTTAATGTGGCACAAGGCGGCCGAAGCGAAATTTTAGAGGCAATTTCTATATTCAGAGCCAAGGTGGTAGACCTGACAAGCACATCGCTTACGGTGGAAATCACGGGGGAATGCAGCAAATGCGATGCGTTTGTGGAATATCTAAAGCCCTTCGGAATTGCAGAGCTTTGCAGAACAGGAGTAACCGCTATCTCAAGGGGTAGCGAAACTATAACAAATAAATCGGAAAGGAGGATATGAAAATGGCAACAATATTTTACGAAAAGGATTGTAAATTAGCATTATTGAAAAACAAAACCGTTGCGGTTATCGGCTACGGCAGTCAGGGACACGCACACACGCTTAACCTACGGGATAGCGGTGTAAATGTGGTTGTAGGCTTATATGAGGGCAGCAAGTCGGCCGAAAAGGCGAAAGCAAGAGGCCTAACGGTTTTAAACACAGCAGAAGCGGTTAAGAAAAGCGATTTTGTAATGATGCTTGTCAACGATGAGAAAATGGCAAAAATTTACAAAACTGATGTAGAACCCAATTTGAGAGAGGGTATGACCATTGCGTTTGCTCACGGCTTTAATATTCATTTTGGGCAGATTGTTCCGCCAAAGTTTGTTGATGTTGTTATGATTGCGCCAAAGGGCCCGGGCCATACTGTGAGAACGCAGTATGAGGAAGGTAAGGGTGTGCCGTGCTTGGTTGCCATTGAAAACGACTTTACGGGCAATGCGCTGGAAACGGCGTTGGCATATGCCGCAGGTATCGGCGGTGCAAGGGGCGGTGTGCTTCAAACAACCTTTAAGGAAGAAACCGAAACCGATTTGTTTGGCGAACAGGCAGTGCTTTGCGGCGGTGTTTCCGCACTTATGAAGGCAGGTTTTGAAACTTTGGTAGAGGCAGGTTATCAGCCTGAAAGCGCATATTTTGAATGTGTGCACGAAATGAAATTGATTATCGACCTAGTAATAAACGGCGGTCTTTCGTTTATGAGATACTCAATTAGCGACACCGCAGAATATGGCGACTACAAAATAGGCAGCCGCATTATAACCGACGAAACCAAAAAGGAAATGAAAAAGGTTTTAACGGAAATCCAAAACGGCAGTTTTGCAAGAGAATGGATACTTGAAAATCAAGCCAACAGACCTAACTTCAACGCAATGAGAAGGATTGAAAGCGAACATCTTGTAGAAAAAACAGGCAAGGAATTAAGAGATAAAATGACTTGGAAAAAGCAGGACTATACCGAGTAAACGAGGGTAATATGAATTCTGACAGCATAAAAAAAGGGGTTGAAAGAGCCCCGCACCGCTCACTGCTGAAGGCTTTGGGGCTGACGGACAAGGAAATAAGACGGCCTATAATAGGCATAGTAAATTCCTTTAACGAAATTGTGCCGGGGCATGTTCATCTGAACCAAGTGGCAAGGGCGGTAAAGGACGGCGTTCTAGCCGCAGGCGGTACGCCCAGAGAGTTTAACACGATTGGGGTTTGCGACGGCATTGCAATGGCGCATAAGGGTATGAAATATTCTTTATGCACACGGGAACTTGTTGCCGATTCGGTTGAATGTGTGGTTAATGCACATTGTTTTGACGGGCTTGTGTTTATACCTAGTTGCGACAAAATTGTCCCCGGTATGCTTATGGCGGCGGTTAGGCTGAATTTGCCAAGCATATTCGTATGCGGCGGCGCAATGCTTTCTCTTCCCGACCAAAACGGCTGCGGTATGGATTTAAACACCGTATTTGAGGGTGTCGGTAAGGTTAAGGTGGGTACTATGAGTGAGGCGGAACTGTCGGAGATAGAGGACTTAGCTTGCCCGACTTGCGGTTCGTGTTCGGGTATGTTTACCGCCAATTCAATGAATTGCTTAAGCGAAGCTATCGGGATTGCATTGCCGAAAAACGGCACTGCACCTGCAGTATATGCTGAAAGAATAAGGGTAGCCAAAGCAAGCGGCGAAAAGATTATGGAACTTGTTGAAAAGGACTTAAAAGCGAGGGACATAATTAATGAAAAATCAATACGAAACGCTTTAACGGTGGATATGGCACTAGGTTGTTCAACCAATACCGCCCTTCATTTGGCGGCAATCGCAAGGGAAGCAGATGCCCCCTTCGACCTTCGCCTGATAAACGAAATCAGCGAAAGAACGCCCAACCTTTGCAAACTTGCGCCTGCCGGACATTATCATATTCAGGACTTGCACCACGCAGGCGGCATTCAAGCGGTTATGAAAGAACTTGATAAAATGGGGCTGTTAGATACATCACTTCCAACGGTCAGCGGTGCGGTCAAGGATAATTTGGCCGTGGCAGCGGTAAGAAACGATGATGTTATACGCTCTGGCGAAACCGCCTATTCAAAAACGGGCGGGCTTGCGGTGCTATACGGCAACCTTGCCCCCAGTGGGTCGGTTGTCAAGCGCAGTGCGGTTGCACAAAATATGCTTAAGTTTGAGGGCAAGGCCGTAGTTTTTGACAGCGAAGAGGAAGCCACTCAAAGCATATATCAAGGCAAAATACAAAAAGGTGATGTTGTTGTCATTAGATACGAAGGCCCTGCAGGCGGCCCCGGTATGAGGGAAATGCTTTCCCCAACCTCAGCGATAGCAGGTATGGGATTGGATGCAGATGTTGCGTTAATCACCGACGGCAGATTCTCAGGGGCAACAAGGGGTGCAGCCATAGGTCACATTTCGCCCGAAGCCAGAGATATGGGTGCGATTGCCTATATTGAGAACGGCGACATAATTAAAATTGACATTAACGCATACTCATTGGTTTTGGATATTACCGATGAAGAGATGCAAAAAAGGAAAAGCACTAAACAGTTAAAGACCCCCGTACAGCTGACAGGTTACCTCAAGCGGTATGCTCAGCTTGTCGGCTCTGCCGATACGGGTGCGTCCTTGAAATAAGGAGATAAAATGAATCAGATTAAAATATTTGACACCACCTTGCGTGATGGCGAACAAGCCCCCGGTTGCAGTATGCATCTGAACGAAAAGATTGAGGTTGCTCAAGCACTTGAAAGATTGAGGGTGGATGTTGTGGAAGCTGGTTTTGCAGTTAGTTCTAAGGGCGACTTTGACTCTGTTAAAACCATTGCCGACACAATAAAAAACGCATCTGTTGCAAGCCTTGCAAGGGCGGTTAAAAAAGATATCGAAACGGCGTACGAAGCGTTAAAGGGTGCGGTTAGCCCCCGTATTCATACCTTTCTTGCAACTTCGCCCATTCATATGCAGTACAAGTTGAAAATGACTGGCGATGAGGTTTTGGAAAATATCAAGATTATGGTTGCCTATGCAAAAAGTTTTGTAAGCGATGTAGAGTTTTCCGCAGAGGATGCGACACGCAGTGAAAAAACCTTTTTGGCAAAGGCAGTTAAAACGGCCATAGACGCAGGTGCAACCGTGGTTAATATCCCCGATACCGTAGGGTACATCACCCCTGCCGAAATGTTTGACCTTATTACCTATCTGTTTCAGACGGTAGACAATATTCATAAGGCGCAAATTTCGGTACACTGCCACAACGACTTAGGTATGGCGGTTGCAAATTCGCTGGCTGCTGTAAGGGCAGGCGCAACGCAGGTTGAATGTACAATTAACGGTTTGGGCGAAAGGGCAGGCAACGCCGCTTTGGAAGAGGTGGTTATGGCTTTGAATACCCGTAAAGATATTTTTAACGGTACTTCGGGCGTAGACACCACGCAAATTTACCGCTCAAGCAAGTTGGTTTACAGCGTGCTTGGTTTGTATTCGCCAATCAACAAAGCTATTGTCGGGACAAACGCTTTCGCACACGAAGCAGGCATACATCAGCACGGCATTATGGCGAACAGGGAAACATACGAAATTATGACACCCGAATCCATTGGGTTGCCGCGCAATAATATGGTTTTTGGCAAGCACAGCGGTAAGCACGCTATCCAAAACCGACTGACTGAGCTTGGCCACAACTTGACGGCGGAAGAAATGGAAGACTTGTTCGTAAGGTTTAAAGCCTTGGCGGACAAGAAAAAAACTATTAATGATTTGGATTTAGAGGCTTTGGTTGGCCACACCGAAAAGGAAATATCCAAAAAAGGCTACAAGCTGGATAGGTTTACAATCAACAGCGGCAACTACATCACAACTAATGCGGTTGTAAGAATCTCTGACGGCGAAAAGTTTTTTGAAGAGGTTGCTATTGGCGACGGACCTATCGATGCCGCATACAAGGCCATTGACAAAATTATTCAGGGCGCACCCGAACATTCTCTTGACGACTATGCCATTCATTCAATTACTGAGGGCAACGATGCGTTGGGTGAGGTTATAGTTAGAATCAAGACGGGCGACGGCATCGTAACGGGCAGAGGCCTTTCCACCGACATTATCGAAGCAAGCTTACTTGCGTATATCAACGGTATGAACAAGCTTTTGTAAACCAAAAGGAGCAATATGAAAAAAATAGAAATTTTTGACAGCACTTTAAGGGACGGTGCGCAAAGCGAAGGAATATCCTTTTCCGTGCAGGATAAGCTCAATATTATATCTGCCCTAGACGGGTTTGGCGTAAGCTATATAGAGGCAGGCAACCCCGGCTCTAACCCCAAGGATATTGAGTTTTTTGAGAGAGCATCAAAAATAGAATTAAAAAATGCAAAGCTTTGCGCCTTTGGAAGCACGCGCCGTAAAAACCTAAAAGTGGAAGAGGACGACAATGTGCTGTCGTTGCTTAAAGCAAACACATCGGCAGTTGCCATATTCGGTAAATCGTGGGATTTGCACATACACGAAATACTTAATGTTTCATTAGATGAGAACTTAAAGCTTGTAAGTGATACGCTAAGCTTTTTTAAGGCCAAAGGCAAAGAGGTTATTTTTGATGCCGAGCATTTTTTTGACGGATATAAAGCCAACCCCGACTATGCGCTTGAGGTGCTTAAAACGGCGGTCGAAGCAGGGGCGGATACGCTTTGCCTTTGCGACACTAACGGCGGGACTTTCCCAAATGAAATATCCGAAATTACCAAAACTGTTTGTGACAGGTTTCCGTCTATACGGGTGGGTATTCACTGCCACAACGACATAGGCTGTGCCGTAGCAAGTTCTGTTATGGCGGTTGAAGCAGGTGCGGTTCAGGTTCAAGGCACATTTATTGGCATTGGCGAAAGATGCGGCAATGCCGACCTTAGCGTAATTATCCCCAACTTGCAGTTAAAGCTCGGATATCAATGCGTCGACGGTGATTTGGCTTCGCTAACCAATCTGGCAATTAAACTTTACGAAATAACCAACCTAATAATGCCTACCAACAAGCCGTATGTCGGCGCAAGTGCGTTTGCACATAAGGGCGGTATGCACATCGACGGCGTTAATAAATGCTGTTGTTCGTTTGAACATATTGAACCCGAAAGCGTGGGCAATAAGCGTCGGTTTTTAATGAGCGAGGTTTCCGGCAGAACTACCGTTCTTGCCAAGCTTGGCGCAGTAGCACCCGAACTTACAAAAAACTCACCGGAAACGGCTGAAATCGTAAAGCGGATAAAGGAGCTTGAGCACGAAGGCTATCAATTTGAGTCGGCAGATGCTAGCTTTGAATTGGTGGTGCTTAATTTGCTTGGCAAATTTAAACCGCATTTTAAGCTTAATATGTACAAAACTAGCGGCGAATTTCCTGCCCCAATAGGTGAGATGAGTGCATACGCTATGATTAAGATTGAGGTGGACAACAAAAACGAAACGGTTGCATCCGTCGGAAACGGCCCTGTGAATGCACTTGACTTAGCCTTGAGAAAGGCGATAGGGGTGTTTTATCCGCAGCTTAACAAAGTTCGTCTTACCGACTACAAGGTTAGGGTGCTGTCAGAGGGGCAAGCTACTTCAGCAAAAGTTAGGGTTTTAATTGAAAGCACAAACGGCGAAGATGTTTGGACAACAGTTGGCGTTTCAACCGATATTATTGAAGCAAGCAGGATTGCACTTGTGGATTCTATAGAATATATATTAAACAAATAGGGGCAAATTAATGACGACAAAAATGACAATGACACAAAAAATTCTTGCGGCGCACAGCGGCAAGAGCTTTGTACAAAAAGGCGAGCTGATTATGGCCGATTTGGATTTGGTGCTAGGAAACGATGTTACCTCACCCGTCGCCATAAAGGAATTTTGCAAGGCTGGATGCGGCGGCATGTTCGACTGCAAAAAAATAGCTTTGGTTATGGACCACTTTACGCCTAATAAAGATATTAAATCAGCCGAACAGGTTAAAGTAGTGCGTGAATTTGCCGACGAAAAGGGCATTGAAAACTTCTTTGATGTGGGCGAAATGGGGGTAGAACACTCTTTGCTGCCTGAAAAGGGGCTTGTGGTAAGCGGCGACCTTGTTATTGGCGCAGACAGCCACACTTGTACCTACGGTGCGCTTGGTGCGTTTTCTACGGGTGTAGGTTCAACCGATATGGCGGCAGGTATGTCATACGGCAAAGCGTGGTTTAAAGTTCCGTCCGCTATCAAATTCAACCTCAGCGGTAAACTTTCGGGCTATGCTTGCGGCAAAGATTTGATTTTGCACATCATCGGGATTATCGGCGTTGACGGCGCACTTTATAAATCAATGGAATTTTTTGGCGAGGGCGTAAAAACCCTGTCTATGGACGACCGCTTTACAATTTGCAATATGGCCATTGAGGCAGGTGCAAAAAACGGTATTTTCCCGGTGGACGAAAAAACCTTGGAATATGTTAAGGCACACAGCACAAAAACCCCTAAGGTTTTCGAGGCCGATGCAGATGCGGAGTATGATGAAGTTTTTAATATAGACCTTTCAACAATCAAGCCTACAGTAGCCTTTCCGCATTTGCCGTCCAACACCAAAACCTTTGACGAAATCGGCGATGTTAAAATTGATCAGGTAGTTATCGGAAGCTGCACCAACGGCAGATTTTCGGACTTTGAAATTGCCTACAACATAATCAAAGGCAAAAGGGTTAACAAAAGGGTTCGTACGCTTATTATTCCGTCCACCCAAAAAATCTACCTCGACATTATGAAGGCCGGCTTTGTAGAGGAATTTATTAATGCAGGCTGTATAGTTTCCACGCCTACTTGCGGCCCTTGCCTTGGCGGACATATGGGCATTTTAGCAAAGGGCGAAAGATGTGTGGCAACCACCAACCGAAATTTTATTGGCAGAATGGGGCATCCCGAAAGCGAAGTTTATTTGGCATCGCCTGCCGTAGCTGCGGCATCTGCAATAACGGGCAAAATTTCTCAGCCGTCTGAGCTTGAGTAGGAGGGTAATATGACTATAACAGGAAAAGTAATTAAATACGGCGATAATGTGGATACGGATGTCATCATCCCTGCAAGATATCTTAACACAAGCAACGAAAGCGAACTTGCCGCTCATTGTATGGAAGACCTTGATAAAACCTTTGTATCAAGGGTGCAGGCAGGCGACATTATGGTTGCGGGCGCAAACTTCGGCTGCGGCTCATCAAGAGAGCATGCACCCATTGCCATTAAGGCATCAGGCATAGCTTGCGTAATAGCTAAAAGCTTTGCAAGGATTTTTTACCGCAACGCTATAAATACGGGGCTTGCAATTATTGAGTTTGACGGGGATATAGACGAGGGCGACCTTTTGGAAGTGGATTTTGACAACGGTATCCTAAAAAACCTTACCAAAAACACACAAGGTAATTTTTTGGCATTCCCATCGTTTTTGCAAAACATAATTAATAAAGGCGGCCTTCTTAAAGCTTTGCAGGAGGGCTGATATGGAATTTAATATAGCGGTTATACACGGCGACGGCATTGGGGTAGAAATTATTGTTTCTGCCTTGACGGTGCTAAATAAGGTTGCCGATAAATTTAACCATAAGTTTAACTATGATATGGTTTCGGCAGGCGGAAACGCTATTGATAAGTTTGGTGTGCCGCTTCCTCAAAGCGAACTTGACAAGTGCCTCAAAAGCGACAGCGTGCTTCTTGGTGCGGTTGGCGGGCCGAAGTGGGACACTCTGCCCGGTCATCTACGGCCGGAAAGGGCGTTATTGGGTATCAGAAAGGAACTTGGGCTGTTTGCTAATATCCGCCCCGCAAAGCTGCTTCCCATATTAAAAAATGCTTGCCCGTTAAAGGCCGAAACGGCCGAAAAGGGCTTTGATATGGTTATCCTGCGTGAACTGACAGGCGGTATATATTACGGCGAAAGAGGGCGCAAACAAACGGCCGAGGGTGTAGTTGCGTTTGATACCGACACATACAGCGAAATGGAAATTGAGCGTATCGCACGCAAAGCCTACGAAATAGCTATGAGCCGTAAAAAGGAAATTATCAGCATAGACAAAGCTAATGTTCTTGAAAGTTCCCGTCTTTGGCGAGAGGTGGTGCATAAGCTAAATGCCGAATACCCTGAGGTTAAAGTTACCGATATGCTTGTGGACAATGCCGCTATGCAGCTTGTTAAAAATCCATCACAGTTTGATGTGGTTGTTACAAGCAATATGTTCGGCGATATTTTATCCGACGAAGCAAGCCAAATCACAGGGTCGATAGGACTGTTGCCGTCCGCATCGTTGGGCGAAAGCGGCCGTGGTATGTACGAACCTATACACGGCTCTGCCCCCGACATAGCAGGCAAAAACCTTGCCAACCCGATTGCCACCATTCTTTCGGTTGCTATGATGTTGCGCTACAGCTTTAAAATGGAAACAGAAGCAGACGCAATAGAAAGTGCCGTATCCGCCGTGCTTGAAGCAGGGTTTAGGACAGCCGATATTTTGGACAACGGCACAACGCCGTTAGGCACAAAAGAAATGACCGCAAAAATTGCGGCAAGTATTTAAGCGGATATGCTTAAGTTGCAAAACATCAAAGGGTTGCTTTAAAAGGGCAACCCTTTTCTATTGCTAGACAAATTAACAAAAACCAAACCCACCATCCAGTGTAAGTCGCCACCATTTCAAACCATAGCCGAAACTGAATAAATCAATAATTTTAAAATCGGTTTAATGCTGTTTTTATTTTTGGCACTTTTTCTTACCTGCGACTCTTTAATCCTATGTTTACTCAATCCCTATGTCTGCTCGATCCCTATGTTTACTAAATCCCTATGTCTGCTCGATCCCTATGTTTACTCGATAATATCTTAAACATTACAAATCTCTAATATTTATAGTATCAATAGGATAAATCTATTGCAAGCAATAAAATATGCGTATTACCCTATGATAAAAAAATTATGTTACAATAAAATAACTTGAAAATGATTGGAGGAACTATGGAAAAATCTGTTATCGGCTATCCCCGAATCGGGGCTTTGCGCGAATTAAAATTTGCAATTGAAAAGTATTTCAACAACATTTTATCCAAAGAAGAATTGCAAGCGGTTGCATCTGACCTTCGCAGGACGCATTGGAAAACGCAACAGGAAAACGGAATAGATTTTATATCTTCAAACGATTTTTCGTTTTATGATAATTTATTGGACACAGCTTTTTTACTGAATGTAATACCTAAACGCTACAGAGATTTGAATCTTGACGCTTTGAACGAATATTTTGCTATGGCAAGAGGCTATCAAGGTGAAAAAGGCGATGTGAAAGCTTTGGCAATGAAAAAATGGTTCAACACCAACTATCATTATATGGTGCCCGAAATTGAAGACGATACAAACATATCGCTTGCACGGACAAAGCCTTTTGACGAATATCTTGAAGCCAAGATTATAGGAATAGAAACAAAACCGGTTATTATCGGAGCTTTTACCTTTTTGAAGCTCGCAAAGTTTACAGGAGAGAAAAAACCGGAGAACTTTTTGCCCAGTATAATCAAGGCATATTCGGATATTCTCAGCAAGTTCAACAGTATCGGGGCCCAGTGGGTTCAGTTTGACGAACCGTCGCTTGTTACTGATATTTCCGATGAAGATATTACGCTCATACATGCGTTATATAACGGTATTCTTGCAAACAAAGGCGGCGTAAAAGTGCTTGTGCAAACGTATTTTGGCGATATACGCGATTGTTATAATGAAATCATCGCTCTGCCTTTTGACGGCATAGGTCTTGATTTTATTGAAGGTAAAAAATCAAACGAATTAATAAAAAGTTTCGGTTTTCCCGACAATAAAGTGCTTTTTGCAGGTGTCGTCAACGGAAAAAACATTTGGAAAAACAATTATTACGAAACCTATAATTTGATTGGAGGATTGAGAAAGCACTGCAAAAATATAGTGTTGAATACTTCCTGCTCGCTTCTTCACATTCCCTATACATTGAAAAATGAAAACAATCTTTCCGTCGAACAGAAAAACCATCTTGCTTTTGCGGAAGAAAAATTAACGGAATTAAGCGAGCTTGGCAAGATAATATCCTGCCCAAATCCCGATTCGATTATTGAATATATCGACAACAAAAAACTTTTCAATGCAAAAAGACAATGCGGAAATCTTGAAGTTCAAAATGCCGTTGCATCTTTGCGTCCAAGTGATTTTATAAGACTCCCCGATTTTAAAGAGCGCGAAAAACTTCAGAAAGCAGAATTCGGTTTGCCTCTGCTTCCAACAACGACGATAGGCTCATTTCCTCAGACTGCGGATGTGAAAGCGAACCGTTCAGCTTATAAAAGCGGCAAAAATTCATATGAACAATACGTCGCGTTTAATAAGAAAAAAATTGCCGAATGTATTGCTTTGCAAGAAAAAATAGGTCTTGACGTTCTCGTTCACGGCGAATACGAGCGAAACGATATGGTCGAATTTTTCGGCGAAAATCTAAACGGATTTTTATTCACCGAAAAAGCGTGGGTGCAATCCTACGGCACAAGATGCGTGAAACCGCCGGTAATATGGGGGGATATTTCCCGATTCAAACCGATTACGGTAGACTACTCCGTGTATGCGCAATCTCTGACGCCGAAATATGTAAAGGGCATGCTTACGGGGCCGGTGACAATTTTGAATTGGTCTTTTCCTCGAGAAGATATTTCATTAAAAGAAAGCGCTTTCCAACTTGCCCTCGCCGTAAGAACGGAAGTTCTCGATCTCGAAGCAAACGGCATAAATATTATTCAAATTGACGAAGCGGCGCTTAGGGAAAAACTTCCTCTTAGAAAAAGCGATTGGCACAGCGATTATCTCGATTGGGCAATTCCCGCATTCAGATTGGTTCATAGCGGCGTAAAGCCCGTGACCCAAATACATACCCATATGTGTTACAGCGAATTTGCGGATATAATAAAAGACATCGACGATATGGACGCAGACGTAATCACATTTGAAGCGGCGCGTTCTGATTTATCTATTATTGACGTCCTAAAATCCTGCGGATTCAAAACTGAAGTGGGTCCCGGAGTCTACGATATACATTCGCCGAGAATTCCGAGTGCCCAAGAAATCAAGAAAGCTATTTTCAAAATGCTTGAAAAAATACCGAAAGAAAAACTTTGGGTTAATCCTGACTGCGGACTTAAAACAAGAGGCAACGCCGAAACAATCCCCAGCCTTGAAAATCTGGTGGCTGCCGCAAAAGATATTAGAGAAAAACTTATATGAAAACGTCGGAAATATTTAAAACCAAAAAGGTATTATCTTTTGAGATTTTTCCGCCAAAGCGAACAGATACCGTAACAACTATTTACGATGCGGTAAATGATTTAAAAAATCTCAAACCTGATTTTATAAGCGTAACTTACGGTGCCGGCGGCAGCTCTAACAACAACGAAACGCTTAAGATAGCCTCTGCCGTAAAAAATGTATACGGTATTGAAAGTGTCGCTCATCTTCCGTGTATCAATCTTTGCAAAACCGAAGTTATTGATATGCTTAAAAATTTTAAAAGCAACGGAATTGAAAATATACTTGCCCTACGAGGAGATATCAACCCAGATTTTGCCCCTAAGAACGATTTCAAGCACGCAAGCGATTTGGTTGCTTTTATAAAAGCCAACGGGGATTTTAACGTTATTGGCGCTTGTTATCCCGAGGGACACGTCGAATGCGCGACGCTGGATAAAGATATCCAAAATTTAAAAATCAAAGTGGATGCGGGAGTAAATCATCTGATAACACAGCTGTTTTTCGACAACAATTATTTTTACTCTTTCATTGAAAAAATCAACGCCGCAGGTATAAACGTACCCGTTGAAGCGGGTATTATGCCCGTTGTAAACAAAAAACAAATCGAGCGTATGGTTACACTTTGCGGAGTAAATTTACCCAAAAAGTTCATTTCTATTATGAATAAGTATGAGGACAATCCGATTGCTTTAAGAGATGCCGGTATAGCCTATGCTATCGACCAGATAGTGGACTTAATTGCGCAGGGAGTTGACGGCATACATTTATATACAATGAACAATCCGTACATAGCCCACAAAATTTACGAAGCGATAAACTCCTTGCTTACCGCATAAAACAACTGCCTCCGTTTTATTTCGGAGGTTTTTATTTTATATCGTATCCGTATTCGCCAATAACTTTTTTCAGTTTTGAAATATACTCAAAAGCCAGTGAACTGAGATGAGATTTTGGATTCATAATCCACCCGACACGCATTTTTTCATCGGTTATGAGCGGAACTGATATTATATTATCGCCGTTTAAATCACTGCTTAAAACACCGGAACAGATGGTATATCCGTTAAGTCCTATTAACAAATTAAAAAGTGTGGCGCGGTCGCTTACGTGAATAGTTTTCTTTCTGGGAACAGTGCTTAAAATTTCTTCCGAAAAATAAAACGAATTATATGCTCCCTGCTCGAAAGCAAGAAACGGATAATCACTTAAATCTTCAAGCAATACATATTTATTTTTGGCAAGCGGATGCTTTGAACTGATAAATACATGAGGCTTCGCTTCAAACAGAAAATTAAATGTCAAATGGTTTTCTTTGAGCAGCTTATTTATAACTTTTTCGTTAAATCTGCTTAAAAATAATATGCCAATTTCACTGCGAAAATTTCTTACGTCTTCTATAATTTCATACGTCCTTGTTTCGCGCAAAGTGAATTCGTATTCATCCACGTCTAAGCCCAAAAGCAAATCAACGAAAGCGTTAACTGCAAAAGCATAATGCTGAGTGGATATAGAGCAAAGCTGTTTATATGGCTTTTTCCCTATGTAACGCTGCTCCATAAGCTCCGTTTGTTCTATAATTTGACGTGCGTAAGACAAAAATTCCGTGCCGTCGGAGGATAAAGATATTCCTTTTGTCGTGCGGTAAAAAATTTCTATACCAAACTCTTTTTCAATTTCCTTAACCGCTGCTGAAAGACTTGGCTGCGCTATATATAATTGCTTGGCGGCCTCGGTAATTGAACCGTATTCTACGATTTTTATAATATATTTAAGTTGTTGGATAGTCATCATACACCTTTGCCATAGTTTAATTCTATGATTATATACAATATTTCAAAAACAATCAATGGCTTTGTTCCAGATTAAATTGGAGGATAGCTACAACATAAACTATCGCTGAATATTTTGCCGTTTTGTTGGTGGCTTAGCGAGCCGCCTTCTCATTTTTGAGAAGCAGGCGCGAGAATAGCCTCGCGACATGGCGCGCCAAAAAGGCTGCTCATAGCACATGACCCGCGAAAGTGAGTTCTATGCTATTTTGCCCCACCACAGTCACGCTATCCGAACTCAGTAAATGAAAACTAAATTCGGGAAGTATTTTACATGCCATATTAGTTAAAAAATTGAAAAGATCTCTGTTTTTTGATTTGCCGGTTGTCAAACAGATAATTAAAATTTTTTGCCCGTATTTTTTTAATTCCGAATGCTTTTTGATACATTCCTTACTTTTTCAGCGTTAATATCCGCAGGAGATATATGGCGCAAGAAGAAGGAGGTCCGATATCGAACCTCCGTCTAGTAACATCCTTTACTTTTTGATGGATTTAATTATATTTGCCTCAAGCACTACGGTTGAAGACGAGAAAAAACATTACCACTTCACTTAAGCAAACTGATTTTCACCCATCAGGTTGACGTTTTTTCTCCAAACTTTATTTCCGCCTATTTCGAGAGTTCTCAGTTGTTTCTCATCGTTTTTTAAGTATTTCGATTGTTGCGAAATTATTCTACAACAGGGTCCGTAAATCCGCAGGCATCTATCACTATCTCAAAAGTTTCTTGAGTGACTTCGTTTGAAAATTTGATGCTTATTTCTTTTTTCAACAAAGTTGTTCCTTGAACCGGTGTTGCAGAAACGACGATATTGCCCCAAACCTTGACATTTGCAACGTCTTGTTCATAATATACGCCTTTATATTTCGTTACGCTTGCGGAATACGCAGGTTGGCTGTAAACGGTGCCGGCACTGTCTATCCTTTCAAATGTCATACTTTCAGTGCCGTCGGCATACACGTAAAACTCCGTTGAGCCACCCGGTATACCTACGTCCTTTTGATGGATATCCGTGCTTAAAGTGCTGGGTATTTTTTTTGTTTGTGCGGCTCCTCCCAAATTATATGGGACGTCCGCAACGTGGTTGCCCTTCAGGAAGTCTTCAATATATTTAATGGTCGTTGTCATCGTTGTCCCTGACGGAACCTCGGTATTCCAATCTTCATTATACAAATCGTTTAAAATGTCTGAACTGTTTCTTTCTTCTCCAAAAGATTTACGGAAATTAATTCCTTCATACAATGTTCTTTCTTCAACGTATTTTTCTTTGTATGTACCGGCTTGATAATTCGCAATATTCTTATACACGTAGTACGTGTAATTTGCGTATATCGAAGAAAATTCGCCGTCATTTTTCCTTATTGCCGTAAAGATTGCGCTTTTAGGATTCATTGCGTTGTTGATAGGCTTCATTTCCACTTGAAAATAGAAATCGTCGTTTAGGTCAAATGGAATTTCACCCGTAATATCCATTGTTGTTTCCGGAGTTTTTTCATCACCCGACGGTTTATCTGACGGAGTTTTATTCCCTCCAAAAAAATCACAAGCCGATAGACCGCATAACAAACAAGGAATAATCAGCAGCGTAATTAAAATTGTTCCAATATGTTTTTTCAAAATACACCCTCCAATAATTAACGTTAGTTTCCTGTGCCTAAAAGATTGAAAAAATGCGCAATAAAACTATAATGTCAGTAAAACATATATGTTAATCAATTGCAACAATATTCAAAATATTTTGTAAAACATTTTAATTGTATCGTCTAGCGAGCGTTTGGCGAACATCCTTTCCGGCCACGGGCTTTTTAAGATACAATCAATCTGCGCAGTATAGCAGCATTGTTTATAATCATCGTCTTCATCATAAGACATTGTGATAATATGTATCTGCCTATCGTTTCAAAGGGATCATTTTAAAGCCTACAAAACGTCTTGATAAAAACAAATATTTACAAAATTCGAGCCTATTTATCCGCTTCAGTTTCCCCGAAAACACAATGCTTTTCGTTGCGACCATTGTATTTTTCTGACCCCGACAATTATCATAGAACTCAAAAAAACATCTTTCCTCTTGCGCGAAACCTAAACGCATTTCAAGACAATCACACGTCTAAGTGAAAAAAAGGACTCCCAAAATTATGGGAGTCCGCTCTACATTTATCCGACTAAAATTGTTATGTCTGTTTTTTGTATGTGATACCATCAGTTCCACTCAACGTGTTGCCGCTTGAATTTATAGTGAAAGACACCGAAATGCCCCAATCACCCGGAGCCGGAATGTTTACATTTATAGTACTGCCACTTTGAGTCCAAGTCCCTTTTTGCCAATTTCCGCCTTCGCCGTAAGCAACGTTAAAATAAGCCGTGCCGTCACTTTCAAATTTGAACGCCGTCAGTCCTACTTGTGACCATCCATCTCCGCTTTGCGCGCTGGTTTCAACATAAATTCCGTCCGGTGCCGTTGCGCCGCCGAATGTCATACTTCGGCAAGCCTCAGTATGAGCGGCGATTTTCATTCCGCAAACTCGCGTTTGCGGTCTTCAATCTTTCTGCGGCGCATTCTTTTGCGGTGATTTTGTTCTTGCCGCCCTTGGTGCAAAATTGCGACCTTCGGGCTGATTCAGTCGGCTTTTGCCTCCTGACACGGCAAGCACTTCGCTCGTCGCAACTCGCCCTTTGCACGACTGCTGTTCGCAGTCTGTGATTTGCGTGCGGTTGCTCCTCTTCCCCCTTCCGCAGTCGGCACGCTGTCTATCAAATAACTCAATTTGCCATTCGCGTGCCTTTGTGCGGTGGGGGTGCCCCCATTTTGCCGCTTTGCGTCTAGGTGCGTCTGCGACTGGCGTACAATCATTCGGGCAAGCCCGACGTTCGGGTGGGCTTTTATCCGCGCCCTGCGCGGATTTTCGCAACTTCGTAATGAGAAAGTGCGTATTCACTCTCGCTCAGTGTTATTCGTAACTTCGTAATGAGTGAGTGCGAGATTTCTCTTTCTCGGTGTTATTTCGTAACTTCGTAATGAGAAAGTGCTGGCTCATTCGGCGGCACAATACTCCAAAGGCGATACTTCGCAGACGGTGTCTGCTCTGTATGACAAAACTGGAAAAACTTTCAATACGCGTTTGCGGGAATCGCACTTCCCACAAACGCACCCTTACGCGACGAAGTGC
>CAYIYN010000015.1:0-22137 GCA_964367645.1 uncultured Bacteroidaceae bacterium | reverse complement strand
CTATGCCGGCGCACTTTTGTCTGGTGCTCGGCGCTCGCTTTCTCGCCGCCCTGCGCGGATTTTCGCAACTTCGTAATTTGCCGACGTCCGTTAATATGTACGCTTGCTCGGAGTATTTTCGCAACTCGAAGTATTTTCGTAGCTTTGCAATGAGAAAGTGCTGATTCCACCCTCATTAATTACTAAGTTCCGAAATCACTAATAGCGAGAGTAAATACCCACACTTTCTCATTGCGAAGTTCCGAAATCACTAACAGCGAGAGTAAACACCCACACTTTCTCATTATGAAGTTGCAAAATAACTCAAACGCGCGCGAACTCGCGCGCGAAGTGCGCCGATACGCGCACCGCGCATTAAACTATTGCAAACTATTGCAAAAAGCAAATTATCGGCTTATAATAATGGCTATGACAACAGCTTTTTCTTATCCGTGTCAAAAAGTTCTCCAAAAATTCTCAGGGGACGATGACATCGCACCAATCTTTAAAGATATTGCAAACGCAAAGCAGGGCGTTGTGACTTTCAGCAAAGAAGTCAAAAAATACATGCTGAGTTTCATCCATGCAAAATACGATAAAGATGAAGAAGTCAAAGAGCTTATCGACATTCTCAAAAACAGCGGTCGATATGAATCATTCAATTACCTTGAGATTTTCAAATTGCAGGACGAATCTTATTTTTGGTACGATTTTTTGAATTGCTACGCAATTTGGAAAATTATCCAAAAGACTTATGGTTTTTCAAGCAAAGACGAAAGTATGATTGTGCTTATCAGATTGTGTAAAAACGACGTTAACATATTCAAAGAATACAGTGAACTACTTAAATGACGCAAGATAAAGACATAAAACCTATGCACGAAGGCCATCGCGACAGAATGCGCGCCCGCATCGAAAACGGAGAAATCAGCGCACTTCAACCACACGAAATTTTGGAGTATGTTCTTTTCCATTTCATTCCGCGCAAAAACACAAACGATATAGCACATGACCTTATAAATCGATTCGGCTCATTTCAGTCGGTATTAAACGCAGAAGTCGAAAGGCTTGAAGAAGTGAAAGGAATGACACATAATGCGGCCGTGTTCTTGCACGCTATGCCCGATGTATTACGCGCTTATATCGCATCGAGCGCTTCGCCAAAAAAGACTCTGAAAGGTCGCGGAGATTTCAAGACGCATCTAACCGCTCAACTTTACGGCAAGCCGATAGAAGAGGTTTACGTTGTCGGTGTGGACGGTGGCGACGCACTGATAAAAACCCAAAAACTATCCTCAGGCGACGGGCGTTCCGTCAGCGTGTACGTCAGAGAAATTGTGGACTTTGCGCTACGCACCAAATCGGTAGGCATAGTGATGGCACACAATCATCCGGGCGGCAAATACAAGCCATCGCAGGAAGATATTGAAATGACGCGCGAGATTTTGTGGAGTCTTGACAGCGTCGGGGTGACTTTGATGGATCACCTTATATTTGCAGGGAGAGAAAGTTTTTCATTTGAAGAGGCTGGTTTACTTAGCCGCATGTACGATGAGCGCGTAAGCAGTCTTAAAGAAGGTATGTTTTACTATGACATTGATTAGGACAAGATTTGCCCCATCTCCTACGGGATTTATGCATATAGGAAACCTGCGCACAGGGCTGTATGCTTATATGTTTGCCAGAAAAAACGACGGCAAATTCATTTTGCGTATAGAAGACACCGACCAAGAAAGACAGGTAGAAGGTGCAGTTGAGGCAATTTACCGCACTCTCGAAATCGCCGGAATGGATTATGACGAAGGCCCCGACCGTGACGGCGGTTTCGGACCGTACGTTCAAAGCGAGAGAGTGGGCATCTATAAGACGTACGCCGACGAACTTGTGCAAAAGGGCGGAGCGTATTGCTGTTTTTGCACAAAAGAAAGGCTTGCGACTCTTGAAGGAGAGGGCGGCGTCCACACCTACGATAAGCATTGCCGAAATATTTCTCTTGACGAATCCAAAAAAAGAATCGCCGCAGGAGAATCTTACGTTATAAGACAAAAAGTGCCCGAAGACGTTGTCAGCAGTTATGAAGATTTGGTTTTCGGCGAAATTTCCGTTGCGTCAGAAGACATCGAAGACGGTGTGCTTTTGAAAGCGGACGGCATGCCCACCTACAATTTTGCAAACGTCGTGGACGATCATCTTATGGGTGTTACACACGTAATGCGCGGCACGGAATATCTTTCTTCCACTCCCAAGTACAACTTGATTTACGACGCATTCGGCTGGCAACGCCCGACCTATATTCATCTCCCGCCGATTATGAAAGACGCCACCAGAAAACTATCCAAGCGCTTTGGCGACGCCAACTTTGAAGATTTTATAAAGCGAGGCTATTTACCTGAAGCGATTGTCAACTATATCGCCCTTTTGGGTTGGTGTCCCAAAGACAACCGTGAAAAAATGACACTGAAGGAAATGACTGAAGCGTTTTCAATCGACGGCATTTCAAAAAGTTCGTCCATTTTTGACGAAGCAAAAATGCGTTGGCTAAACGGCGAGTATCTTAAAGCCATGGACGAAAACGAATTCTTTGCTGTGGCAGAACCCTATATTCTAAAGAGCAAATCGGGCGGCAAGTTTAACGACTTTGAAATTTCAAAGTTGATGCACACGCGCGTTGACGTGCTTGAAGATATACCCGAAAAGATTGATTTCTTGATTGATTTTGGCAATTACGATTTGGGAATGTTTTTAAATCAAAAGATGAAAGTGGACTTTAATGTTGCAAAACAATCACTTAAAGCCAGCCTTAGTGCACTTGAAGCGCTTGACGATTGGAGTGAAGACGGCATAAGAGCCGCTATAACTCAAGCCGCTGCGGCAGCAACACTTAAAGGCGGTCAACTTATGTACAGTATGCGAGTTGCCTTGACAGGGCAGCCGGTCACACCCGGTGGAGCCATTGAGATGGCAGTGGTGCTGGGCAAAGAAAAAAGCTTGAAGCGCATTGCCTATTCGCAAAAACTGCTTGATGAAAATGACGCGTAATCTCAAAAAAATTTCCATAGTGACAGCAGCGATGCTGATTTTATCCCTCGTCATTGCAGGGTGTTTTGCCGCACCCGTTTCAAGCGTTGCCGATGCGAATTATTCGATTGGTGCCTATCCCGCTTCATCTTTCGGCGGAGTGGAAACGGGAAGTCTATGGTATTACGGAGCGAATTTTTTGAACCTTGCCGCACTTAAAAGCGAAGTGGCAAGTTGGGATTTATCAAAAGCGGCGGCTGTAAAATGTGACGAAGACGGCTATGACAAAACCGATGCCACCAAACCTATTATTATCGCAGTTTTAGACACCGGCATAAATACCTCGCACGGAGTTTTCACATCAACCAACACAATTTTAAAAAATTCTTCGGGTATCGTGTACGGCTATAACAGTTATAATGCCGTAAACAGCGGAGAGAATTTGGGAAGCGTAACCGACGTATCCACAAATTCGCACGGAACCGGCATTGCAAGCGCAATGGCAATGCTCATATATGAGTTGGGACTTTCCGATTATATTAAAATTTATCCCGTGAAAGCAAGTTATACAAAAACGTCAGGCAGCACCAAAGTTGAAAGTTTCAGTTTGTCCGCTGTTGCAAAAGGTATAACTTGGGCTGACGAAAGCGTAGACGCAGACGTTATTAATCTATCTTTGGGAATTTTGGCAAGCGACTTTTTTGCAAAAGAAGACAAATGGGACTCCAACCCCGAACTTATCGGAGCAATTTCAAATGCGACCAATGACACGGTTTTGGTCGCTGCCGCAGGAAACGACTCCAAAAACAGCGAGGTGGACGCTTTCTATCCTGCATCTACACGCGGCGTATTGTCTGTTATGGCTTATACCTATGAGCACGGCGCCGTCGTAAAAAGGGACACATCAAATTACGGCGGCTATGACGTCATCGCTCCCGGTGAAAATATCTACGTTGCAAAGGGTTCGGCGTCTGAATACGCCTATATGAACGGCACCAGCATTGCCGCGGCATTTGTTTCAGTGACGGCGGCGCTTGTCAGGCTGAAATCAGTTATCGACAGTTACGACAGCGCCAAAACTCCTTTTGCAGGTAGTGCCATAGAAAGGCACATCCGTTTGCAAGGCGATCGCGAGGGCGCACGCTATATCAGTCACACCGTACTCACTTCAACTTACGTTTACCCTATGCACAGCATTTTGGAGTGCGTGAATAGCGTCGGTAACACCGCATATCGTGATCCGACAGGCGTTGAAGTTACGTTCAGCGGATTAAGTGAAGACGGCCAAATAATCAACATTGACAAAGTAGTGCCTATGCGATTTTCGGCCCAGTTCTTACCCTACGGCGACGTGGATCCCGAACTTTTAAGCGGCATCGAATGGTGGCTGGTCGAAATCGGAGAAAGAATTAAAACCGATACCGGAGGCGCGGTTGTCACCGACAATGACGGAAACCCGCTCACCGAAGAATACGAAAAATCGGAAAGTTTTCTTGCTTTCGGCGGCAGTTTAAACTTTACCCCCACGATTGGCGGAAAATTCAAAATCCGAGTGAAGTACCGCTTTGAAGATACGGTATTTTCAGATGAGGCAGGTTTTACAATCCGATACCTAACTTATGACAGCATGGCTTCGGGAGTCAAAGTCGTTTTGGAGAGCGAACTGAAATCCCAAACCCCGACAAACAATATCAAAATCTTTGCAAACGACAGCGTGACATTCGCGCTCTCAAACCTTGAATACGTTGATAAAAGTGTGGGTATCAAATGGTTCGTCAACGATGAATACGTTTTAAGCGGCGAAACTTTCACTTTCAAACCCGATACCAAAGGGACATTTGTGATTTCCGCTCAATACGGTGATAAACCCGCCGTCAGAACCGTCTTCACCGTCAATGCCGAAAGTTCGGCACTGCGCCCTCAATCAATAGCCGCTTACGTCACTATGGGCGCCATCGTTTTCTCTGTCGGTATAACCGCCGTTACGCTCTTCGTCAAAAAAAAGGTGGCAAAGAAAAAACTTAAAGTTGAAGATGAAAACGCCGCGTAGCCGCGACATTTTCTTTTTTATAATGAATTACAATTCGGATATTGACGTCTATTAACGTCAAGGGGGATTTTAGACAAAAGCCCTTGACAATCCTCAAAACTTTTAAAAATTTTAAAACACAAACATCACGTTGCCGGAGTGCACGTCGCTGTAACTGAAAGTTTTTGTTTCGCCGTTTTCGAGTTTTACCACGAAAATTGAAGGAAAGACAGTGAGCACTGAGCCGTGATAGATGGTGATTTTTCCTCTGCCTTCGTTGACCTTCAGCAGCAGCGGTACGCCCAGCAATTTTTCTACGCGCAATTTTGCGTCATTTATGGTTTTGCCGATTTCTCTCATAAGTCGATTATTGACAAAACGCTAAAAAGTATTCAAACGTGGGGTAAACGAGAGGAATAAAGCATGTATTAAAGCAATTTTGCATAAAGAAAAGGGAAGCGGCATAGACTGCAAGAGAAATGGAGGCGAATATGTTTAAATACGAAAATGCGGTTGCAACAAACGCTAAGATATTGGCGCCGATAGAGCGTGTTGTTGAATTCAGCCCTTCGGGTGCGGAGAGCGGAAACGTGGTTAAGGTGTTGTCACTTGCCGTGGAGGGCAAAGTGTTGAGCGCGATTGTTAACGACGGTTATGTTGAAGTCGAGGGCAGAGCGGATTTCAAACTTTTGTATCTTGACTTAGAGGGTGCACCGCAAGGAGTTGACTACAACGCCGACTTTGTGGTCCGAATCGAGGGCGACTGCAAGGCGGACGACAGCATATTGGCGAAAGTGGACATTATGGAAGCGGACGTTAAGTTGAACGATAATTTAACGCTTTCGGCGGTTTTGGAGATTGGCGCAACTCTTACGGAGCGCACGGAGTGGAACGTTCTTGTCGATGCCGATGAATGTTATAAGACGCTGGAAAGTGTTCATGTCAAATCCTTTATCGCGGCAAAGAGCCTGGTTATACCTATAAGCGACGAGTTGCAATCAGGCGATGTTGAAAGAGTTTTATTGCTTGATAGTCGCGCCATTGTGAAAAATACCGAGGTAGACGACGGCATAGTTAAAGTTGCCGCGGCGGTGCTTGCAACCGTTACATACGTTGAAAGCGGTCAATTAAAAATCGCAGAGTTTTCAATCCCCGTCGAAGAGGATATAAGCATTGAAGGCGCAAGGGTAGGCGACAAGGCGAGTGCAGAAGCAACAATAAAAAATGCCAGAGTCGTGCTGTCGGGTGTGACGGGTGCAAATGTAATTGGAGTTGAAACCGACCTCAATTTGAAAGTGCAGGTATTCTCCTCAAATGAAATTTCTGCAATAAAAGACTTGTTTATGCTGAAAAACGAAGTGGAATTGCGTCGTCAGAGATACAGATTATACAATTTCTATGACGAAAAATTCTATTCAGAAAAAGTATCCGGCACGGCAACTCTTGCGGATAATAAGGCGGCGGCAAGAGAGATAGTCGCAATACCGTCATCGAGCAGTTATATCGCAAAAGCGGCGGTGACCGAGAGCGGCGCGGCTCTTGTTGAGGGAATTGTGACCGCAGATATCGTTTATCTTGACGAAAACGGCCTTAATTCAGTCAGAACCGAAATCCCGTTCTCATTAGAACTCGGCAGCGGCTACGAAGGGGATATAAGAGTAAGAAGCGCAGTGGAATATGTGACGGCAAGGGTGAAGCGCGACAGAGAAATTGAAGTTACGGCATCATTGCTGATTCATATTGCGGAATTCAGAGCATTTGAAGCGGAGTTTGTGAACGAGGTTATTGTGGGAGAGGCAAAGCCTGTCAATACTTCGGGCTTATCACTTTATATTGCCGAAGACGGCGACGGTATGTGGGAAGTTTGCAAGGCTCTGACAGCCACCCCAGAGGCAATTTTGGAGCAAAATCCCACACTCGCAGCACCCTTAAAGCGAGGCGAAAAAGTGGTATATTTCCGCGCGCTGTCGTTATAAATAAACGGTTCTATAAGCAAAAGTTGTAAAATAAATCAAATTGTGATAAAATAGCCTCGTAAATCGGGGCTGTTTTTTCGCCCTGAAAAGCACGAAAAAGGCGAATATGGGATATACAATAAAAAAAGACATTCCCGCAAAACTCAATCTTTCTCTTGTGATAACGGGACGGCGAGGAGAATATCACACCATTGAGAGTGTGATGACTTCTGTAAACCTTTACGATACGGTCAAGGCGAAATTAAATGACGGCAAAGGCCTAAATGTGAAGTTAAAAAGCGACAATTCAGACTTTATATCCGCTCTTTACGAGCAAAACATAAGGCGCGCGGCGGACAAATTTACCGAGCGCTACGGAGTGGTGAATGCCGACCTGGAAATCCACAACCGCATTAAGTTGGGTGCCGGTATAGGCGGCTCTACGGCAGGTGTCATCGGAGTGCTTAAATGCCTTGCCGAACTTAAAAAAGTTGAATTAGATGTCGGATTTTTGCTTTCCGTCGGCTCCGACGCACCGTTTATGGCAACGGGCGGAATTTGTTTTGTGTCGGGAGTCGGCGAAAAGGTTGAAAAACTGGATTTCAAAAAATTGTTTTTTGTTGTTTTGTTCCCCAAATGTGGCATCGACAGCGGATTGGCATACAAATTGTACGATGAAATTAACGGGCAAATATCTTTAATCGATTCGGTTAGACGCGACGATATAATCAAACTCTCTTTTGGATGTCCCCTTGTGAACGATTTGGAAATCCCCGCAGGAATGTTAAACGACGAGATTGTATATGCAAAAGAAACATTGAAAGCCGCCAGAGCAAGCAAAGTGCTTATGAGCGGAAGCGGAAGCGCCGTTTTTGCGGTTTTTGACACTTATGACGAAGCAAAAGCAGTTTTTGAGAGCGTAAAATTTGAAGGCGACAAACTTTTGCTTAACAGCGTAGAGGCTGTGTAAAATGCGCCGTTATGTGCGTTTTTGCAAAGTATTTGAAAATTTGTTACAAAAACGCGGTGAAGTCAGCAAAAAACTTTTAGGATTTGTATAAATATCTCTTTTTATTATTGTTATATAAGCATAAATTTGATACAATAACAGTAATTTCCGAGTTTAGGGAGAGCATATGGCCATTAGTAAGGACAGTTACGCTACTTATCTTTTTCACGAGGGCACAAATTATGAGGCGCAGGAGATGTTTTCGCCGTCTTCGTCTGTTGTCGACGGCATTGACGGGTGGAAGTTTTTGCTATGGGCACCTGCTGCCGAAAATGTGTCCGTCGTCGGTGATTTCAACGGCTGGCAGGAAAATGCCAATCCTATGGAGCGCGACATAGACGGAGTTTGGTCCACATTTATCCCGGGGCTAAAGCAATACGACAACTACAAATATGCCGTAAAGCAAAAGGGCGGAAGAACAATTTTCAAATGCGATCCTTATGGTCTTCACTTTGAAACCGCACCGGCGAATGCCGGCAAACTGTACGACATAAAAGGCTATCGCTGGAAAGACGGAAAGTGGATGAAAGAACGCGTGGATTACAACCCTTACGGCTCTCCGATGAACGTTTACGAAGTCCATATGGGCAGTTGGCGACGCTACCCCGACGGGAACTTTTTCTCTTATACGGCGTTTGCCGACGAAATAATTCCTTATGTTAAACAAATGGGCTACACACATATCGAACTTATGCCTTTGACCGAATTCCCGTACGAGGGCAGTTGGGGCTATCAGGTCACAGGACTTTATGCGCCAACCTCTCGGTATGGCACGCCCAAAGATTTTATGGGGTTTGTCGACCGCTGTCACCGAGCCGGCATAGGAGTAATTTTGGATTGGGTGCTTGCCCACTTCCCGCGCGACGAACACGGCCTGTCCGATTTTGACGGCACCGCTCTTTACGAATACGCAGATACAAAAAAAAGCGAACACAAAGAGTGGGGCACCAAAGTTTATGATTTTGGCAAAAACGAAGTCAAAAGTTTTTTGATTTCCGCCGCGCTGTTTTGGTTTGATATATACCACATCGACGGAATACGCTGCGACGCGGTTGCGAGCATGTTATATCTTGATTACGGCAGAAATGACGGCGAATGGACGCCCAATCAGTATGGCGGCAACTACAATCTGGAGGCAAAAGAGTTTTTGCAAAAAATGAATACCGCCATTTTGACAAAGCATCACGGCGCAATAACGATTGCGGAAGAATCCACGGCTTTCCCCATGGTGACTCAACCTGCATACCTAGGAGGACTGGGTTTCAATTTCAAGTGGAATATGGGTTGGATGAACGACAGCCTGCATTATATATCTTTGGATCCGTTTTTCAGAAAAGACAATCACAACAATCTCACTTTTGCACTCACCTATTCATACAGTGAAAATTATATTCTGCCCATTTCCCACGACGAAGTCGTGCACGGAAAATGCAGTATGATAAACAAAGTTCCCGGCGATTACGACCAAAAGTTTGAAGAACTGAAAGCGTTTTACGGTTATATGATGGCGCACCCCGGCAAGAAACTCAATTTTATGGGCAATGAGTTTGCGCAGTTTATCGAATGGAACTATCAACAAGAGTTGGATTGGTTCTTGCTTGATTATCCTCGTCATCGCACTTTCCGCAAATTTATCAAAGATTTAAACGCATTTTATTTGGAACATAAAGAACTTTGGCAGTTGGATTGCAGTTGCGACGGCTTCAAATGGATAGTGGTTGACGATAATAAACAGAATATAATAAGTTTTATGCGTAAGGCGGCAGACGGTAGTTTTGTGGTTTGCGTTGTCAATTTCTCGCCCGTCGAGAGGTTGAAATACGTGATGGGTGTGCCTGAAAACAAGGTATACCGCACAGAACTCACTTCCGCACTGAAAAAATACGGCGGAGATGCGGAGCGCAGACAGAGTTTCCGTGCGGTGAACAAGCCCTCGCACGGTTACCCGTATTCAATAAAAATAAATATACCCAAAAATTCGGTGATGTTTTTGATTGCCGAAGATAAGGAGGATAAAAATGAAGGCAAGCAGCAATAAGGAATGTATCGCGATGTTGCTAGCAGGAGGTCAAGGCACCAGGCTTGGTGTGCTTACCAACGACGTTGCCAAACCTGCGGTTCCTTTTGGAGCAAAATATCGCATTATCGACTTTCCTCTTTCAAACTGTATCAACAGCGGCATTGACACTATCGGTGTTCTGACGCAATACCGCCCGTTTGAACTTCATCAATACATCGGCAACGGACAGCCGTGGGACTTAGACAGGCTCAACGGCGGTATATTCGTTCTGCCTCCTTTTATGCGCGCGAAATCCGGCGAATGGTACAAAGGCACGGCAAATGCAATATATCAAAACATAGATTTCATTGATAATTACAATCCCGATTATGTGGTTTTGCTTTCGGGCGACCATATCTACAAGATGGATTATGCGGATATGTTGACCGCTCACAAGGCCAACCGCGCGGATTGTTCGATTGCCGTACTTGACGTTCCGATTCAAGAGGCAAACCGTTTTGGTATTTTGAATCTGAAAGGCAAGACGATGGAAATCGAGCAGTTTGAGGAAAAGCCCAAACAACCCAAGAGCACCAAAGCAAGTATGGGAATTTATATTTTCACGTGGAAAGTGCTTCGCAAATATTTGATTGACGACGAAAAAGACAAGACAAGTGAAAACGATTTCGGAAAGAATATAATACCCAAAATGCTCAAAGACGGCGAGCGCCTGTTTGCCTATCAGTTTGACGGCTATTGGAAGGACGTCGGAACAATATCTTCTCTTTGGGAAGCCAACATGGATGTTTTGCACGGGGGAGCGGGATGCCTCAATCTTGATGACGACAAGTGGAAAATTTATGCCAGAAATATGGCTGAGCCGCCGCAGTACATTTCATCAACGGGCAAGGTAATAAACTGCCTTATCTCTGAAGGAACCATCGTCCACGGCACGGTGAAAGACAGCGTGATTTCTCACTCTGTAATTATCGGCAAGGGCGCATATGTTGAAGGCTCTATCATTATGCCCGGCGCCGTCATCGGCGAGGGCGCGGATATACGCTATTCAATCATCGGGTGGGACGCACAAATAGGCAGAAACTGCATGATTGGAGAAACTCTGGACGGTTGCAAGCCCGGCGAATGGAAAATCAGCGTCGTCGGTCCTCATCACGTTTTGCCCGACGGCACGGTTGTCGGCGCAAACGAAATGATAGGTTAGGAGGTAATTATGAAAAACAATACCCTCGCAGTTCTGTTCGCGTCGGACGCGGAAACGCATCTCAACGATTTGACAATACACCGTACCACGGCGTCGCTTCCTTTCGGCGGCAGATACCGTCTTATCGACTTTGTTTTGTCAAATCTGGTCAGTGCGAACATAACCAAAATCGGCATAATAACGCGCAATAACTACAACAGCCTTATGGACCATATCAGACAGGGCAGAGATTGGGATCTAAACCGCAAAAACGGCGGTATTTCGGTGTATCCTCCTTTTGTTTTCAACAATCTAAACAACGTTTATAAGGGCAAAATAGAGGCACTTTACACGCTCCGCGGATTTATGCTTAGCGCAGCCGAAGAATACGTTGTGATTTCAAACACCAATATCGCGTTTAACATCGACTTTGAAGAGGTGGAACAATTCCACATCGAAAGGGGCGCGGATATTACAATGCTGACTTACTATACTGACGACACCAACCCGCGCAAAAATATCATCACCGCGGATAAAAACAAGCGCATCAAAGATATGCGTTTCCCCGTCGGCACGGATACGGGCAAACAACTTTGCAACCTCAACATCTATTACATCAAAAAAGATTTGCTTATTTCACTGGTTGACAACGCATATGCGCACGGCCTTTACGATTTTGAAAAAGACATAATTCAAAAAAGCCTCGAAGACTTGTACGTTATGAGTTACGAAGTGCAAAATTTCGTCGCCGTCATTGACAGAATTCCCACATACTTCAAACACAGCATGGCACTGCTTGATCCCGAAGTCAGAGAAGATTTGTTCTATGGCAATTCTACGATTTTGACAAAAGTCAAAGACAGCGTCCCGACAAAATATAAGAGCGGTGCAAACATTCACAACTCTATTGTGGCGGACGGATGCGAAATCGACGGCACCGTTGAAAACAGCGTGTTGTTTCGTAGCGTGAGAGTGGAAAAAGGCGCCGTAATCCGAAATTCGATTATAATGGAAAACGGCATAATCATGGAAAACGCAACGTTGGATTACACCATAACCGACAAAGACTGCATAATTCAAAGCGGCAGGCACCTTAGCGGATACGAATCTTATCCTATGGTTGTGGTCAAAGGCAAGATTATCTAGTTTTAGATTGCGGATAAAAAAATCGGAACGCGACAAAAAATGCGTACACAGTAATTGTGCTCACAAACAGCCCAACAAACACATTGTGCGAGTAAATGCCGTGCGAAACCGAGTGATAGTAGTTTAGGAGATGAAAATGAAAATTTTGTTCGTTGCATCGGAAGCGATGCCTTTCATCAGAACGGGCGGTCTGGGTGACGTTGCCGGCTCTTTGCCGAAAGCGTATGTAAAACTCGGACACGATGCGCGCGTTATACTGCCTTTTTACAAAGAAGAGATCAAAGACGTTTTAAAAAACGGCTTCCGCTTTGTCGGTTCCACTTTTGTGGAACTCAGTTGGCGTCGTCAGTACTGCGGCATATACGAAGCAATTTGGGAAGGCGTCACCTATTATTTTATTGACAACGAATACTATTTCAAGCGTCGCGGACTTTACGGACACTTTGACGACGGAGAGCGCTTTGCCTTCTTTTCAAAGGCGGTATTAGAAGTTATGCCGCTTATCGATTTTTATCCCGACATTTTGCATTGTAACGACTGGCATTCCGCCTTGTCGCCTGTTTTTTTGGACGTATTTTATCGTTTTGATCCCAACTATCAAAACATCAAGACGGTGCTTACGATTCACAATATAGAGTTTCAGGGTCAATACGATATGTCGCTTGCTTCAAATGTTTTGGGGCTTCCCGAATGGGCGCAACCTCTTGTTGCAAACGACGGCTGCGTAAATTATATGAAGGGCGGCATTGAGAGTGCGCTTGCGGTGACAACTGTCAGCGAAACGTACGCAACGGAAATACTCGATCCGTTTTATTCCTACGGTTTAGAGGGGATACTAGCCGCAAGACGCTACAAAATCCACGGTGTCACAAACGGCATTGACACCGCGCTTTACAATCCCAAAACCGACGCTGCGCTCTTTGTCAACTATACTGCAAGAAGCGTATCCAAAAAAGAGGAAAATAAGAAAGCGCTTTGCGAACTTATCGATCTTCCGTATGTTAAAGACAGGCCGATGCTTGCAATGGTGACAAGGCTTACCGAGCAAAAAGGCATGGACCTCGTGGCGGCGGTTATCGACGACATTTTAAGAGCCGACATTCAGTTTGTTGTCTTAGGCACCGGCAACTGGAAATATGAAAATTTAATAAAGTCGGTTGAAACGGATTATCCTACAAAATTCCGCGGGATTCTGCAGTTCTCTTCAGATTTGGCAAGCAAACTGTATGCGGCGTCAGACCTGTTTTTGATGCCCTCGAAGTTCGAGCCTTGCGGGCTTAGTCAACTTATCGCGATGACCTACGGTTCTGTGCCAATCGTTAGAGAAACGGGCGGGCTTAAAGACACCGTCACACCATACAATCCAGAAACCGGTGAGGGTACGGGATATACGTTCAAAACATACAATAGTTATGATATGCTTGACGCAATTTGGCGCGCGTACGGAGCGTATTTTGACAAAGAAAACTGGAAAAAAGTGAAATTAAACGGAATGAATGGCGACTACGGTTGGGAGCACAGCGCCAAGAAATATCTGGATATATATACAAACATCTGAAAAAAATTAGAATGTAATCTTTCGGCCGGGGGAAAACGGAAGAAAGGAAAGGAATAATGCACAAATATTCAGTCACGGCAAATGAATTTAGTGATCAACTAACGGCAACTCTCGCACGATTTTTCGGTGTAAAACCGGAAGATGCCAGCAAAGCGCAAATATATCAGGCGACTTGTGCATGCGTGCGCGATATTCTCACACAAACAAGAGTTAACTTCAAAAAGGTTGTTCGTGAAAAGAACGCCAAACAAGTCTACTATATGTCGATGGAGTTTTTGCTTGGCAGAAGCCTCAAGAACCACCTTTTCAACATGGGTATCACCGAAGAAGTGACCAAAGCGGTCAATTCTATGGGATTGGACATGGACGAGTTGTATTCGTTTGAACCTGATGCAGGACTGGGAAACGGCGGACTGGGCAGACTGGCGGCGGCGTATATGGACGCGCTAACGTCCCGCGGATATGCCGCAAGCGGCTTTTCTATAATGTACGACTACGGCATTTTCAAGCAGGTTATCGTGGACGGCTGGCAATTAGAACAGCCCGACGACTGGCTTAAAATGGGCGGCATATGGCTTTCTCCCAGAATGGAGGAGGTTTATGAAATCAAGTTCGGCGGAACCGTTGACGGACATTGGGAAGACGGAAAACTCAAAGTTTCGCAGCGCGACTACACAACCGTCCTCGCCGTGCCTTACGATATGAATATATCCGGTTACGACACAAAGACCGTCAACCGCATTCGACTTTGGTCATCCAAAGCACCTGTTGATTTTGATATGTCAATGTTCAGTCGCGGCGAATACGTCAAGGCTATGACTGCAAAGGCCATGGCGGAAAGCATCTCCAAAGTGCTATATCCCGCCGACGATCACATAGAGGGAAAATCCCTGCGCTTAAAACAACAGTATTTCTTTGTTTCCGCATCGATGCAAAGTATTATCAAGCGTCATTTCAAGACAAATCCGTCGCTGGACAATCTTGCCGACTGCGTGGCAATTCATATAAACGATACACATCCGACGCTTTGTATCCCCGAACTTATGAGAATCCTATTGGACTATTACGGAATGAGTTGGGAAAAAGCGTGGGATATCACCGCAAACACTATCAGTTATACCAATCACACCGTTATGGCGGAAGCGCTTGAAACGTGGCCGCAAGATCTCTTCCAAAGCCTGCTGCCCAGAATTTATCAAATCGTTCAAGAAATAAATCAACGCTTCTGCAACGAACTTTGGGCGTTTTATTCAAACAACTGGGATGCGGTCAACCGCAACGCGATTTTGGGCAACGGACAAATAAGAATGGCAAATTTGTGTCTCGTAACGTCGCACACCATAAACGGCGTAAGCGCGTTGCACAGCGATATTCTTCGCCACGACGTTTTTGCCGATTATTATGCGATGCACCCCGAAAAATTTACCAACGTCACAAACGGTATAACCCACCGCAGATGGGTGGCGGAAGCCAACCCCGGCCTTGCCTCGCTTTTAAGCGAACTAATCGGCGATGGCTGGCTCAAAGACGCCGATAAATTGCAGGATTTGCAAAAATATATGGGTGATAATTCGGTGCTTGAACGCCTCGGTGTTATTAAGCGCGCAAACAAAGAAAAACTTGCGAAATATATCCTTGAACACAACAACGTCGCCGTCAATCCCGACTCGATTTTCGATGTACAGGTCAAGCGTCTGCACGAATATAAACGTCAGTTGCTCAACGCTTTGCACATTCTTGATTTGTATTTCCGCCTAAAGGAAAATCCCAATCTTGACATACAACCGCGCACGTTTATATTCGGCGCAAAGGCGGCTTCTGCCTACTATATGGCAAAGCAGATTATCCGCTTCATTTGCACGCTCGGCAACGTAATCAACAACGATCCCGACGTGAAAGACAAAATCAAGGTTGTATATTTGGAAAACTACCGCGTTTCGCTTGCGGAAATAATAATGCCGGCGGCGGAAGTGTCGGAACAAATTTCGGTTGCAGGCAAGGAGGCGAGCGGCACCGGAAATATGAAATTTATGATAAACGGCGCGCTTACCATCGGCACAATGGACGGCGCAAATGTGGAAATCAACCAAGCGGTGGGCAACGAAAATATGTTCCTATTCGGATTGATTGCAGACGAAGTGCAAGAGATGTGGCGCAACGGATACAACCCCACACACTATTATCAAACCAATCCTCGCATAAAACGTGTGCTCGACGCTTTGCGTGTAGGCTTGAACGGAATCGGTTTTGGCGAAATTTCGGACAGTTTGACAATCGGAAACGGCGGCGCACCCGACGGATTTATGGTGCTTGCCGACTTTGACAGTTACGCTACCGCGCAACAGCGCGTCAACGACACCTATAAAGACCGAGCCGTTTGGAACAGGATGTCGCTTGTCAATATATCCAAATCCGGCTTTTTTGCCGCTGACCGTGCCGTGGAGGAATACGCCCAGCGCATTTGGAGGCTTGAACCTGTCGGCATTGACAAAACAGAGTGATGTGATGTTTAATCCGCTTCTCGACAAAAAACCCTACGGCGCAGTCGTTTTAGGGAAAGAAATCACTTATGTATTTCCCCTCGAAACCTCTTTTTGTATCGAGAGGGTTTTTATTGTTTTAAGAAAAAACAAAACAACTTTGAGATATGAGTTGGCGGGGAAGATAAAGCGTGACAACCAAACCGTGTTTGCCGGCTCGCTGACTATTAACGAGGCGGGAATTTGGCACTATCGCTTTGAGGGCGAGTTTGCTGACGGCACCTTCGCATTCTTCGGACGCGGAGATGACGGCATTGCCTTAAGGGGCGATTGGTTGCCTGAATGGCAGTTAACTGTTGAAAAAAGCGATTATAAAACCCCTGATTGGGCAAAAACAGGTTTAATTTATCATATCTTTGCAGATAGGTTTTGCAAGGCGGGCGAGAGGGAGTTTTTGAAGGAAGGTAAACTTCACCATGATTGGTATGAAACGCCGGACTACGCACAAAAAGGTGTGGACTACCGTGCCGATGATTTTTTCGGAGGCAACGCCGAAGGCATAATTTCAAAACTGAATTATCTTGAGGGGCTGGGTGTTACGACGCTCTATCTTTCTCCGATATTCGAATCAAGCAGCAATCACCGTTACGACACCGGCGACTATATGAAAATCGACGAGCTGTTCGGCGACGAAAAAATATTTTTGGATCTTTTGAAAGAGGCTGACAAAAAAGGTATTCGCGTTATACTGGACGGCGTTTTCAATCATACGGGTTCCGACAGCCGCTACTTTAACAAGAAAGGAAAATATCCCACAATAGGTGCCTACCAAAGCGAAGAAAGCCCCTACTATGACTGGTACTACTTTTACGATTTTCCCGATTCGTATCACTGTTGGTGGGGGTCAACCGTCGTGCCAACAGTTAACAAATCGGCAAAAGGATACCGCGAGTTAATCCTCGGTGAAAACGGAGTTCTTAAAAAGTGGCAGAAACTCGGCGTAAAAGGCTGGAGATTGGACGTCGTGGATGAATTGCCCATTGACTTTACAACTTTGCTTTGCGGCAGAATAAAACAAATTGACCCAGACGCTTACGTTGTCGGAGAGGTTTGGGAAGACGCCTCGACAAAAGTGAGTTACGGCAGTTTGCGCCCATATTTTACATTGGGGCAACTGGACGCTGTTATGAACTATCCTTTCAAAGAAGCGATTTTGAAATTCGCGGCGGGCGGCAGCGCGGACGAATTTAAATGCAAAGTCACAAGCATTTTGGAAAACTATCCAAAAGAAAATTTGGACTGCTGTATGACTCTTCTCGGCACGCACGATACAGTGCGCGCGCTCACTGCTCTGGGCTGTGAAACCGCTCCTCGGAAAATAGAGGATAGAGCCGACTTCCGTCTATCGGAAATCCAATATAATGTCGCAGTGAAACGTCTTAAACTCGCATCGCTGTTGCAATATACGCTTCCCGGTGTTCCGTGTCTGTATTACGGCGACGAGGCAGGCATGCAAGGCTTTGAAGATCCGCTAAACCGCGGGACATATCCTTGGGGCAGAGAAGACCATGACTTGCTTTGCCACTACCTAAAACTTGGTAAACTGAGAAAGACCTATGCCGAATTGTTGCTGGGTGAAACGCATTTTGACAACGGCTCCGAAGGACTTGCTTTTGAAAGACGCTCCGAAACAGGAGTTTTGAGAGTTGAAGTTAAAAACGACTGTGCCAATGTTACGGTGAACGGAAAAGAAGTTTTTTCTCTTTAATTTTTTTGGTAGTTAGTATTTCCAAGTTATTTTTCTCTTTAATTTTTTTATCTTTAAATATGGTTTTTAATATGTTTTTTTAAAGGAAATCCGCGCTTTACTTTGCGTGCACACTGTTATATAATGTTTGTGTTATGTAAGAATGTGGGAGATAATTATGAAAAAAAACCAGAATGTAACGGAAGAAATTTTGACATCAGAATCGTCTGAAACGCAAGATAGCAGTGCTCAGGCGGAAGGTCAAATACCGAGCATGGACGGCGGTGCAAATGCCCCCGAAGCATCAAAAAAACTCAAACTAAATTATGGCATAACATTTAAAGTCGGATTTGCTTTTGCAATCATCTGTCTGTTTTGGGGAGCCTACGACTTTGTTGTTCCGCTTCTTCTTGAAAACGCCTACGGTCTTCCAAACTGGGCAAGAGGCTTGGTTATGGGGCTTGACAATCTTCTTTCTCTGTTTATGCTGCCGTTGTTTGGCAAAATAAGCGACAAAGCGAGCGGAAAACTTGTCAAGAAGTTGGGCAGACGTACGCCATTCATCGTGATTGGCACGATTTGCGCCGTAGTCTTGATGGTATTTGTGCCTGTCGTTACAATAGGTCAGCAAAAAAATGCGAATGCCGAGATAGAGGCAATCGAGGCCCAACTCAACGATAGCGCATTTATGCAGCCTCTCCTTACGGAATGGTATGAAAATTCCGAAGACGGCATAGAAGGCAGTAAAAACTTTTGCGACATAAAATATCTAAACAATAACGGCATTTCAAAAGAAGAATTTATTGCCATCCGTTTTGACGACAAGATGGTGTCCAAAAAAGCGATTTTGAACTTTATCGGTGCGGTCACTTATTACTACGACGGGGAGGAAATCTCCGATTTGAGCGCCGTTGAGGCGAATTCCGGCAAAACTTATCAAGAAATCATAGACGGCAACGCCAATTATAAAAAATTTGTTGCGAGCGGCATAAATAATTACCGCAGTGACCAAATCCATGAAAAATACACAGTATCAAACGAAGGTATCAAGAGCCTTGCCATTTATATGGTGATTTTGCTTTTGGTGCTGATTGCAATGGCGACTTTCAGAAGTCCCGCGGTCGCGCTCATGCCCGACGTTACGCCAAAGCCCTTGCGCTCTCAAGCCAATGCGGTTATCAACCTTTGCGGAGGTATTGGCGGCGCGATAGCGTTCCTCATTTATACGATAGTGCTGTTTGGCACAAATCTTTATAATTACGTCATTATATTCGGCTCGGTGGCGGCAGGCATGCTACTGCTTCTAGCCGGTTTCCTTGCCCTTGTCAAAGAGCGCAAACTTGTGGCAAGATGTCAAGAAATCTGCAAAGAATACGGTATTGACGACTTTGACGAAGAAGAATCCGAAGAAACAAAACTGAAAGCCGAAAAACTGCTTGAACAAAGCGAAGGTATAGAAAGCGGTTCATTTGAGTTGGACGGCAAGTCCGACAGAAACGTTGAAGGAATTGTCGATGACGCATCAATAGAGTTTGCCAAAGGCGTGGTCGAAAACTCAAAAAAGAGATTTTCGCCAAAAGACTGGTGGAATTCGAAGACCGACCTTGAAAAGGGCAGACTTAAATCCTTCTGGCTCATACTCGCATCCATATTTATGTGGTTTATGGGCTACAACGCAATTTCGTCCAACTTGTCGGTTTACACGACAAAAGCACTCAATCTTTCAGCCGGCATAGCGTCAATCATCTCCGGCGTGTCGATGGGCGTCAGCGCAATCGCGTTTATTCCGGTCGGTTATCTTGCGGTTAAGATAGGCAGAAGAAAATCCATTATGCTCGGCTTCGGATTGGCTGTATTGTCCTTCCTCTTGATATGCTTTGTCGTCACACCCCAAGACAACGCTGCAATACCCGCGGCACTCTTTGCAGTGTTCTATTTGCTTGCAGGATTTGGACTTATCATCGCAAACGTCAACACTTTCCCGATGGTGACGGAGTTGTCAACAGCCGAAACCGTCGGACAATACACCGGATATTATTATATGGCAACAATGTCGGCACAGGCGATTACTCCTATGCTCGGCGGATTTATCATGGATTTTCAAAAAGAAAATTATCTTTTCTTGTACGGCGCAATCTGCATTGTGGTCGCAATTTTGCTTATGCTCTTTGTCAAACACGGCGACAGCAAACAAATTCCCAATGCAAAAAAAATGAGCAAAGACGAGAAAAAACAGGTTAGACTCGACGCTTTGGAAAACGCATAACCTTAAAAACGTTGTTTGCGACAGATATGCGCATCGGCATCGATAAAATGCGCGCATAAAAAGAAGTCGCAATTAAAAAGTATAATAAACGCTATGCGGCGGGGATAATAAGCGTAGTATCCAAAAATCCAATTAACATTAAAACGCTGCGGAAAAGATAGGGAAAAATTATATTACAAGGTTTGATACCTAGCAAAATTAAGGAAAAAAATCAAACCAGCATAAAAGCATAAAATTAGGAGGTTTTATGAGAGAAGAACTAAGAAAATACGCAAATGAGGCGTATTCAATCACAACACACGCGGCAAATGAAATAGGTCCCCGTTTGCCCGGCTCGGAAAATGAAGCAAAATTTCATGGTTTTATGAAGGGCAAACTTGAGGATATAGGGCTAAAACCCGTTCAGGAAAAATTCCTTGTTTCTCCGCGCGCTTCAATCGGTGGCATACCCTATGCCGGTTGGGCGGGAATTATCGCCGCAATCGTAGTTTTGCTCGGCACGGTCTTCAATGCCGCTCAGATTTACTTCCTTGCTTTTATTGGCATGGTCTGCGTTTGGTTTTGGCTTATCAACAGCGCATTCTTATATAAAACTTGGCTTGATTGGTGCTTCCATCAAGAAGTGTCACACAATACCTATGCCGAACTTCTGCCAAAGAGCGGCAAGTATAATTACACCATTATGCTGTCCGGCCACACCGACACGAGTTGGAATTGGAAACACAGCGCAGTTAAGAGCAAACTTAATCCGGCGTTTGCGTTTATCAAAGTGGGCTTAGGTGCGATTTGCATAATCTTCACGACCGTATCCGCGTTGGTGCTCTTTTGCATGCTTGCAAGAATTAACAGCATTCAATCCGCCCAAAATATCACAATTTCGATGGCTAATGAGTTGGCAAATCTTGTAAATAGTTATGTGAGTTTTTCAACGGCATATGCCTATATGACACCTTTCCTCATTATCGGCTCGTTTTTAGTGACACTTTGGCTTGATAAAAACGAAAAGGTTGCATCTCCCGGTGCAATGGATAACGCAACCGGCATAGCGATTGCATACACCGTCACCAAATACTTCAAAGAAAATCCCGACAAAATGCCAAAAAACTGCCGTATTATCGACCTAAACTGTGGCTCCGAAGAAGCAGGGCTTAGAGGCTCTCTCGCTTTCACAAGAGCGCACAAAGGCGAAGACATTCTCAAAAACTGCTGGAATATCAACCTTGATTCCATTGCCGACAAAGACTTTTTTGAAGTCGTGCACGGCGACACCTGGCAGTTTACAAGATTTGATAAAGATTTGGAGGAAATGTTTCTTGAATCGATGCGCGAAGCAGGCATTGAAAAGCCGGGCAATATCGTCAATCCCGTCGGCGGTTGTGACTCCACTCCTTTCACAAAGGCAGGAGTGAAATCCATTACGTTTGCGGCGCAAAACCCGATTCTCACAAACTATTATCACACATTCTATGACCAACCGGAACGCTTTAGCGAAGATACGGTCGGCCTAGGTCTTGACGTCGTTTTGCGTGTCATAGACAAAATCGCAGAGCGTGAGGGCGATGCGGTTGTTGCGGAACCTATCGACAAAGCGGCAGCGGAACCTGTCGTCAAAGCGGTAAAAAAACCTGCCGCCAAAGCGGAAAAAGCAGAAAAATAATAGCCGAAAGATAAATCGGCACCAAAACAACAATAATTGAAAAGCACCTTTCCAACAAACGGAAAGGTGCTTTTGTATAAAAATGTTTTATGT
>CAYIYN010000014.1:0-22374 GCA_964367645.1 uncultured Bacteroidaceae bacterium | reverse complement strand
GCAGTAAGCATGCTCTTAAAAGGCGTTCCCGCAGCGGTTAAATTTGTCGGAATAGCGTTTGCGGCAGCTGGTGCGCTCACGCTTGTTTCGGGCAATGTTCGCGGCAAGAAAGGTGTAAAGGCCATAAAAGGTTTCTTCGGCGGTTTTGGAAAACTATATGACGGCGTCAACATCCTATCCGACATATTAAGTTACTCGCGTTTGTTCGGGCTTGCGCTTTCGGGCGGCGTTGTGGCAATGGTTGTCAATATGATTTGCGAAGTCGTGGCAGGATTTTTCCCTGAAAATATTCAATTTATCGGCTATATTCTTTGCATACCCGTCTATATGGTGGGGCACGCGTTTAACCTGGCAATTTCCACTCTAGGCGCATACGTCCACAATTGCAGACTTCAATATGTGGAATTCTTTGGCAAATTCTACGAGGGCGGCGGACATCAGTTCATGCCGTTTGGCTCGAAGATAAAATACACGTATATAGAAATGCCCCAAACGAAGGTCGATACGGACGCTCGCACGGTGCAATCTTTATAAATAAAAACAGCATACCTATATCGGGTATGTAGGAGGTAGTATATGACAACAGGCACATTCATAGCCATCTTGGGCGCGGCCCTTTCAGCAGGACTGGCCGGCATAGGTTCGGCAATCGGCGTCGGTATCGCAGGAAAGGCTGCGGCAGGCGTAACTGCGGAAGATCCCGATAAATTTTCCAAATGCCTAATTTTGCAGCTTCTCCCCGGCACGCAGGGAATTTACGGACTTTTAATCGCCTTTTTGGTGTTTATTCAGGTCGGTTTGTTCGGTGACATTAGGGCACTTACCACCGACCAAGGCTTAATGCTTTTAGCAGGCTGTATGCCTATGGCACTTGTCGGTTTTATTTCTGCAATCTATCAAGCAAAAGTTGCAATCAGCGGCATTGCTCTTATTGCAAAACGCCCCGAAGAAAGCGGAAAAGCCATTATTTTGACCGTCATGGTCGAAACTTATGCCGTTCTTGCGCTTCTGACTTCCTTCCTTGCCGTAATGATACCCGATTTTAGCTGATTGGAGAAACTATGAGTAAAGAAGCAATAATTGAAAAAATTCTGTCCGATGCCCAGATAAAAGCCGACAGTTTTTTAAGCGTCGCAAGGGAAACCGCGGATGATATTTTGTCAAAAGCCGCCGAGCAGTGCAAGGCGTATTATTCTGCATCGCGCGCTACAATCGACACCACTGTCAAGGATTTGGAAAAGCGCAGTGAAACGGTTGCGGGTATGGATGCCAAAAAACTGCTTCTTGCCGCCAAAGCAACATTGCTGGATAACGTCTACACGCTTGCTCTTGACAAATTCAAAAATTTGGACCAAAAAACTTATACCGCGATACTTAATGGCATGCTTAACTATGCCGATGACGGAGATATTGTCACCGTGTCAAAACGCGAAAAGGATATTGTGAATGAAGAGTTTATATCGGCATACGCAAAGAAAAAGGGTATAAAACTTTCCTTGAACAAAAAATTCGGAGAATTTGACGGCGGCATGATTTTGACAGGCAAAGGGATTGACAAAAATCTCAACTTTGATGTGGAACTCGCACTACTCCGCGACGCCACCGAGACGCAGATAGCAAAGGAGTTATTCGGCTGATATGTCCGACAAATTCGTTTATCAAAACGCTAGAATAAAAGCCATAGAAACGCGACTGCTGTCACAGCAGCAACAGCAAAGACTTCTTGACGCATCAAACGTTTCCGAGGTCTTTAAATTGCTCGTTGAGATGGGATTTGGTCAAGGGGTAGCAGTAGAAAACGGCGACTTTGACAAGGTGTTTGAAGCGGAAGAACACTTTGCATCCAGCGTTTTAAGACAGTTTAATGTCGACGGCGAACTTGATGCGTTTTTGCTCCTAAACGACTATCACAATCTCAAAGCATTGCTTAAAGCGTCGGTTATGGGTGAAGAAAGCCCCTATCTTATGGCGGAAGGGATTTTTGAGATTGAAAAAATCAAAGCGGCAATAGTCGGAGAAATAAGCGATTTACCACAAGAAATGACACAGATAATATCAAAAATCAACAAGCTCATTTCAGAAAGCAAAGCAACCCCGAGAGTTATAGATACGATGGTTGACAAAGCGTCTTACCGTGCCGCACTAAACAGCATAAAACGAAACGCTAAACTGATAAAGCAGTATTTTAGCGCAAAAATAGACTACCTCAACATATTATCGTTCTTTCGTTGTAAAAGGTCAGAGCAATCTCAAAAATTTTTCTTAGAGGCACTTATTGACGGCGGCGAACTTAGCGAAGACTTTTTCGCTTCCGCATACGAGAGCCCAAACGAGGTTTTCAAGGAAAAGTGCAAATTCACTCCCTATCGAGATCTTGTTGCAAAAGCGGTTGACGACAACAACCTGATTGCTTTTGAAGTGGCGATTGACAACGCTTTGCTAAAATTGTGGCGTGAAAACTTTAACGATATGTTTTCTCCCGCACCGATACTATATTACTACTTTGAAAAACTCACCGAAATCAAGGTGATAAAACTCATCGTGGCCGGCGTAAAAAATCATGTCGAGCCATCGCTTATCAAAGAAAGGATGCGTGAAATTTATGGAGCGTAGCGGTATTGCCGTAGTCGGAGACAAGGATTCGGTTCTTGCCTTCAAGGCAATAGGTCTTGATGTTTTCCCAGTGGAGGGAGAAATGCAAGCAAGAGAACTTGTGAAACAACTTGCAAGGACTTATTCCGTTATTTTTATAACTGACCGCACTGCAAGCAAGATAAGCAGCCTATTAAAACGCTATAAATCCCGACCTTACCCCGTCATCGTCCCGATTCCCACCGCAGAAGGAAACAGCGGCTACGGAATGAAGGGCATCAAGAGCGACGTGGAAAAGGCTATCGGGTCTGATATTCTTTTTAATGACAGAGAGGGTAACTAATGGAAACAGGAAAAATCATTAAGGTTTCCGGACCGCTAATCGTTGCCGAAGGTATGGGCGACAGCAAGATGTATGACGTCGTCAGAGTCAGCGACAAAAAACTTATCGGCGAAATCATCGAATTGCGCGGCGACCGAGCATCCATTCAGGTGTATGAAGAAACCAGCGGCCTAGGCCCCGGCGAAGATGTGGTGTCCACAGGCGCGGCGCTTTCGGTTGAACTTGCTCCCGGCCTTATCGAGGGCATCTATGACGGCATTCAGCGTCCGCTTACAAAACTGCGCGCTTTTTCGGGTGACCGTATCGCGCGCGGAGTTTATATTCCCGCCGTTGACCATGAAAAAAAGTGGGACTTCACACCGATTGCAAAAGTTGGCGACGTCGTGGAAATGGGCTCGGTTTTAGGCACCGTGCAGGAAAACGTTCTTGTGTTGCATAAAATTATGGTGCCAAAGGGCATTGAAGGAAAGGTTAAACAAATCAAAGCGGGCAATTTCAACATTGAAGAAACAGTCGCGGTGATTTCAACGCCTGAGGGTGACAAAGAAGTTTGCATGCTTCAAAAATGGCCCGTCCGTAAAGGCAGACCATATGATACGAAATTGGCTCCTGTTTCTCCTCTTATCACAGGTCAAAGAGTTATCGACACCTTGTTCCCCATTGCAAAGGGCGGTGTTGCGGCAGTTCCGGGGCCTTTTGGAAGCGGAAAAACCGTCGTACAGCACCAACTTGCAAAATGGGCAGACGCGGATATAATCGTTTACGTCGGTTGCGGCGAGCGTGGAAATGAAATGACGGACGTTTTGAACGAATTTCCGGAACTTAAAGACCCACGCAGCGGCGAACCGCTAATGAAACGCACGGTGCTTATCGCAAACACGTCCGATATGCCCGTTGCGGCACGCGAGGCGTCAATTTATACAGGTATCACAATAGCAGAATATTTTCGCGATATGGGTTATTCGGTCGCAATTATGGCAGACTCCACCTCACGGTGGGCGGAAGCTCTCCGCGAAATGAGCGGACGACTTGAAGAAATGCCGGGCGAAGAGGGATACCCCGCATATCTTAGTTCACGCCTAGCCGAGTTTTACGAGCGCGCAGGCAGAGTCAAAGTCAAAGGGCAAAAAGGGCAGGAAGGCTCAATTACGGCAATCGGTGCCGTTTCACCTCCGGGCGGCGATTTGTCAGAACCTGTATCACAGGCAACATTGCGCATTGTCAAAGTCTTTTGGGGATTGTCCGCATCGCTGGCATACAAACGTCATTTCCCCGCGGTAGACTGGCTTGCAAGTTATTCGCTTTATGCAGACAGACTCATTGATTGGTACAGCGACAACGTCGGCGATGAATGGGTGTCACTGCGCTCTGCCGCGATGAGAATACTGCAAGAAGAAGCCTCGCTTAACGAGATAGTGCAACTTATCGGTATGGACGCACTGGGACAGTCCGACCGCCTTACAATGGAGACGGCAAAGTCACTCCGCGAAGACTATCTTCACCAGAACGCTTTTGACGAAATCGACACATACGCGTCGCTCAAAAAGCAGTGTTTGATGCTGAAACTCATTTTGGAGTTTCACAAGCAGTCGCAAGATGCGTTTGACAAAAACGTCGATATAGAAGACATTTTTGCACTGCCCGTCAAAGACAGCATCGGCAGAGCGAAATATATCCGCGAAGACAATCTGGAAAAATTTGACGAACTGTTTGCCGAAATCAAAAAAGAAATGCTTGCCCTTTCAAGCGAAGGAGGCAGTAATGCTTAAAGAATACAATACCATAAGAGAAATCGTCGGGCCGATTATGCTCGTCGAAGGCGTCGAAGGCGTCAAATATAACGAACTGGTCGAAATCCGCCAAGAAAACGGCGAAATTCGTAGCGGCAAAGTTCTTGAAATCAACCGCGACAAAGCGCTTGTTCAGTTATTTGAACCATCTCAAGGCATAAAAATTTCCACGTCCAAAGCACGCTTTTTGGGCAAGAGCATAGAACTTGCCGTGTCCGAAGAAATGCTTGGGCGAGTTTTTGACGGAATGGGACGTCCGCGTGACGGCGGCGCACCTATAATTCCCGAAAAGAAAATGGACATCAACGGACAGCCCATAAACCCTGTTTCGCGCGATTATCCTAATGAATTTATTCAGACGGGCATAAGTGCAATCGACGGTCTAAACACTCTTGTCCGCGGTCAAAAACTGCCGGTGTTCTCAATGTCAGGGCTTCCGCACGCAGAACTTGCGGCGCAAATTGCTCGTCAGGCAAAAGTTTTAAACTCCGACAGTAAATTCGCAGTCGTTTTCGCCGCAGTCGGCATAACTTTTGAAGAGGCGGATTTCTTTATATCGGATTTCAGAAAAACCGGCGCAATCGAGCGCGCAGTTATGTTTGTAAACCTTGCAAACGACCCCGCGGTAGAGCGTATATCCACTCCGCGTATGGCTCTTACCGCCGCGGAATACCTTGCATATGAAAAAGATATGCACGTTCTTGTCATCACCACAGACATCACAAACTACGCCGAAGCGCTTCGTGAGGTTTCCGCCGCAAGAAAGGAAGTCCCCGGAAGACGCGGCTATCCCGGCTACCTTTACACCGACCTAGCCTCAATGTACGAGCGCGCAGGCAGAATCATAGGGAAGAAGGGTTCAATCACACAAATTCCTATTCTGACGATGCCTGAAGACGACAAAACGCACCCCATTCCCGACCTTACAGGCTATATCACCGAAGGGCAAATCATACTTTCCCGCGAACTGCACAAAAAAGGCCTCACACCTCCTATTGACGTGTTGCCGTCACTTAGCCGTCTAAAAGACAAGGGTATAGGCAAAGGCAAGACGAGAGAAGACCACGCGGACACGATGAACCAATTATTCAGCGCATACGCGCAGGGCAAAGAAGCCAAAGAACTAAGTTCCATTTTAGGCGAAGCCGCGCTTACCGAAGTGGACAAAAAGTTTGCTAGGTTCGCAGAAGAGTTTGAAAAAATTTATGTGTCCCAAGGGTTTAGCACAAACCGCGACATTGAAGAAACACTCAATTTGGGCTGGAAATTGTTATCCTTGTTGCCGCGTGCGGAATTGAAGCGTATCCGTGACGCTTATCTGGACAAATACTTGCCCAAAAAGGCGTAAATCGGAGTGTAGCATATGGCAAAACTCAACGTTAACCCGACTCGAATGGAATTAAGACGGCTTAAAACCCGTCTTAAAACGGCTACCCGCGGGCACAAACTGTTAAAGGATAAGTCGGACGAAATGATCCGTCAATTTATGGCGCTTGTCCGCAAAGACAGAACCCTTAGAGAAGAAGTCGAAAGGGAACTTACCGTTGCACTAAAGTCGTTTATGCTTGCGCGCGCAGTGAGTAGCGATGCTGTCATTGAAGAGGCAATCGCCCTTCCGGGTGTAAAAGTCAATCTGAAAACGGGAAAATACAGCCTTATGGGTATCAATGTCCCCGTTTTTGAAATCGAGGAAAGCGAAGGGGAACTTTATCCCTATTCATTTGCCTCCGTCACGTCCGAACTTGACAGTTCCATAGCGACTCTTTCCACTTTGCTAACAAAAATGCTCAAACTTGCCGAGGTGGAAAAAGCCTGCAATATGCTTGCCGACGAAATCGAAAAAAACCGTCGTCGCGTCAACGCGCTTGAATACGTTATGATTCCTCAGCTTCAAGAAACCATCAAATATATCACAATGAAGTTGGATGAAAATGAACGCTCCGCGACTGTTAGACTTATGAAGGTCAAGTCTATGATTGAGCAAAACCAAAACAACGCTATTTAGCGACTAACTTTGTCAGGCACTCCCAAACCGAGCAGTCACATACAAAAAGTATGCTCCTGTCCGCCTTGGGAGTGCCTTATTGTTATTCATCTAAATATCGCCGTTTTGCAACCGCAAGCTGTTTTGCAATACAAATTGTTTAATGTGCAAAAAATTGGCAGTGACAAGCCGTTTTGCAACCGCAAGCTGTTTAGCAATCAAAATTGTTTAATGCGAAGAAAATTGGCAGCGACAAGCCGTTTTGCAATAAAAACTATTTAATGCGAAGAAAATTGACTGCAACAAGCCGTTTTGCAATACAAATTGTTTAATGCGAAGAAAATTGGCAGCCGCAATAGGCTTGCCGGTAAATGCCAAGTTGCTTTGATAGTTGTGTAGAACGCAAAAATCCTTCTTGTTTTTTTAAGTCGGAAGATAAATATTCAACGCCGTAGCGAGCAGCGGATTCGGCACCAATGGCATTTATTAGGGGAGCGTTCTTGTGTGGGCTGACAGTCAGTGTTGTGGCAAATGCGTCAAATTCCTCTTTATGATTTTTCAGATATTCTGCTGTTTTATCAAGGCGCAACTTGAAACATTCGGTGCATCTGTCACCGCCTTCAGGACAATTTTCAAGCCCTTTAACGACTTCCAAAAATTCATTTTCGTTTTGTTTGGGCACTATAAGTTTTAAACCGTCAAAATGCTTTATCACGGTTTCAAGTGCATACAATCGCTTGTTAAACTCCTCTTTTGGCGAAATGTTTGGATTATAATAGAAAATTGTGACGTCAAACTTCGGGAGCAATCTTTCCACTGCGCCTAATAGGCAGGGCGCGCAACAAGTGTGCATTAAAAGGCGCGGCTTAACTTTGTCAAGCGGTGATAAAAAATAATCTTCCATTGAATTTTTATTCATCAAGAAATCAACGAAAACGCAATCATCGCCTGTCCTAGATAGTAGCAGACAAGTACGGCAGGCAGAAGAAAGCGCCTTTTCTCCTTGAATTTATTGTTGTAATTTATGATGCCCAATATTACGTCGCTTATAAAGAAGAGGGCGGAGCCGGTAACAATTAGCCAGCCAAACTTAACCGCAGAATTCAAAACCAAATTCAGTGCTGCGGCAAGCATAAGCGATACGACGATGGCGTATATAAACGCACCAATCATCATCGGAGGTTTTTCGGCGCTTAAAAACCGTGTGCCTGCGCCAAGACAAGTCAAAGCCAACGTCACGCCGACTGTTAGCAAAACCAGATAATCAAATTCAAATGATGCGGTGATAAACGCGGTGATAAACAATACGTGGCCCGCGATAAAACAAAGCATGCCTGCGGCATTGAACAAGTCGCACGTTTTGCCTTTTGCAAACTCCGAAAGGAAGATATCGCCAAACATACCCAGCACCAGACCCAAAAGGACCATAAGTTGCCAGTTTTCCCTGCTGCCGTTTAAATAAAACAAAATGCCGGCTACTACAAAACAGAGGCTGGCACAACCTTTGCAGATAGTTTTGCCAATCATCAGTTTTTTGTTGTCCAAAATACACGTCGTAACGACAAGCGGTGCTATAAGACACAAAAATACGATAGCGGGAATCAAAAGTGCGGGATTGTCCATTTTCCTCCGAGAAAATTTGCGGTGCATACTAACCGCTGTTTTCGCCTCAGTATAGCACGATGAGCAACAAGTGACAAGGTATGAAGTGCCGTTTTTTTGCAATTCTCTATTGAGCGCGCGTGCGATGTATGTTATAATTGCCTTCAAAGAGGTTGTTATGGGCAGATTGATAATCGACGCTAAAGGCGTAAAAAAAAGTTTTACAGTCGGTGAAATTGTCACCGATGTATTAAAAGATATAAACCTACAAGTTGAAGAGGGCGAATTTGTTGCTGTAGTCGGAGAGTCGGGCAGCGGAAAATCCACGCTGCTTTATATTCTGGCGGGGATTGATAAACCCACCGCGGGAAACGTTGTTCTTGCCGGACACGACCTTGAAAAAATCACCGACGAAGAAATGGCAGCGTTAAGGCGCAACAGTGTGTCTTTTGTGTATCAATATGACAATCTTGTGCCAAATCTCACCGCGCGCGAAAATATCGTTTTGCCGCTTATGTTGGACAAAAAAAAGCCGTCCGATTACCAATCTGACGTTGACTCCGTGTGCGAATATTTGGGCATAGCAGATATACTCGACCATTATCCCAAAGCACTTTCAGGCGGTGAACAACAACGCGTCGCGCTTGCCCGCGCGCTTGTTACAAACCCCGAAATCATATTTTTGGATGAACCTACCGGAAGTCTTGACAAAGAGCGCGGCAGACAGGTTATGGAACTGCTTTTAGACATCAACAAAACGCGTGGAGTTGCGCTTGTTATGGTCACGCACTCCCTTTCTCACTCATCGTATGCAAGTAGGCGCATTGAAATAGAGGACGGAAGAATAAAGTGATGCTGCTGCGCCTGTCGTTTAAAAACCTCATTTACAAACCCGTGCGCTCGCTTGGGACAATACTCATAATTGCCCTTGCCGTGGCGTTTTTGTTTTGCATGTTTTCATTCAAAGAGGCCGTTTATGAGTACATATACGCCGTTGAAACCGCGGATGCGGGCGACAGCGATATTTTGATTGCCAAAACTTCCGACGGCGACAGAATAACATCCACATCAGGATTAGAAGATGTTGAGGGCGTGGATAGGGTTGTGCCCACTCTTTCGCTTTATGCACTTTTGAATGGCGAATATATAAAACTGCGAGGATTTGACAACACGGATTTTGACGCTCTGCACAATTTTGACATAATTTACGGCAATGCGGAAGACCTTCAAAAAAACAGTGACAATGTTGCCGTGTCCAAAACGACAGCCGAGCATTTTTCACTTAGCGTCGGAGATTTGTTCACCGTTTCACTGGGTGGAAACAATGCCGCTTTTTATATAGCCGCAATTTGTGACGATACGGGGTACTTTTTAAATTCAGAACCATACACGGTCATCGGCTCGTGCCGCGGAGGAGTGGCAAGACTCATCGTAGGCGCAGGTTATGCGGTCTACAATGAAATTTATATAAAAGCGGCCGAGAACGCGGACGTGGACCAACTGATTTTGAATTTATCCAAGATGGAAGTTTGTGAAAACATGCTTGTAGAGCCGTCAAAGGATGACGGATACATTTCCACTCAAGCCGACTCTATGACTGCTCCCGTTGTTATTTCTGGTTTGGGAATAGTTGTTCTTGCCGTTGTGAGTATTGTTTTAATCTTTTTGATGAGCGTCAATGATAAGCGCGAGTACATCTCAAAGATGACCGTGAACGGCGCAACGCGCAAACAGTTGCTGGGTATTTTCCTCATAGAAACATCGATTCTCGCTTTTGCGGGCGCGGTTTTAGGCTCTCTTGTTGCAAGCGGCGTTTTTGTGTTGATTCTGAAAACAACTCTTTCGAGTACGATTACTTTCAGCGTGTCGGCACTAAAACTCTTCGCTGCTGCGGCTCTGGGTGTCGTCCTAGCCGTATGTTCGGGGATTGCGCCTCTTCTTTTGTCGTTCCGCTCAACTGCCAGAGAAAACGAATTGTCAATTGACAAAAAGCCGTTATCATCATACAGTTTGCCGATTATTGTGATTGTGACAGCTATTATCACGTTTACGGTGGAAATTTGTGTGGACAGTGCGAAAGGCATTTTGTCGCTTATAAACGTGTTGCTGTTCCTTTGCGCAACAGGCCTAAGCGTGCCTTATATTATTCACGTTGTGGCACTAATAGTCAAAAAATCGTCTATCACGACTGTAAGCATTGCGGCAAACAATATTGCAACCGATCGTCGCAGCGGCAGAGTTGCGAGTATGCTCACGGTTGGCATGACTGTCACAATGATGCTGTTTATGTCCTACTCTTTGACGACAACCATTTTCACGTCGTATCTTATCGATTTTGAGGATATGGTGCTTGTCACAAACGTGCCGTCTTCAATAGCCGAAAGTCCTGACGCCGACGGAATAGCGTCGGTGGAGGGAATAAAGAGTGCCACGCCGATGGTTTGGAAGCAAGGGAAAATCGACGTTGTTGAAAACGGAAAAACCATCAACATACTCGGCTCCAAAGATGCTTTAAAAGTGCTCGATTTTGCATATATAACCGACAAATCCACTGTAGTGGAGGCACTAAATAGTGACGAGAACTGCGTTATTCTCGACATTGCCATGCAAAAACTTTACGGTGTACAAGTCGGCGACACAATCAATTTGACAATCGACAATAAAACCCAACCGCTGAAAGTGGCGGGCATTGTGTCGCATAGGCTGTTCAGCGGGAATTATGCAATTATATCTTTGTCGACTCTTGATAATGCTTTTGGCATAGGAGCGGATACCGTGCTCGTTGTTGCAAACGATGATACGTCGCTTGTTGCCGAGCGTGTGCGCTCCGTCTATGCGGAGAAAAACTATTATGCAGTCGAAGCATTGACCGCTTATAAATGGGATGCCGATTCACTTAACGCAGTGTTTGACCTCGTGGGCAACTTTGCCATAATGATGGCAGTACTCGTATTCCTCGTCTTGATTTCCGGCGCGCTTGTTGCGCATGGCAACTCTTCAAGGACACACTCCACGCTGCTTGCTGCAGGTATGTCAAAACGGCGACTGCTGTTGTCGGAAACTACGGAGTATGTTTTGATTGCCGCAGTATCGTTTGCGTTGTCGTTTGAAGTGTCTTTTGCTTTAACCTATTCTCTCATCGGCGCGTTGAGATTGTTTGGGCTGTACTTTGAATTTATGTACCGCGCCTGGGTCGTCGCAGCCGTCGGCGGAGGTATGATGGTTGCCTATTCCGTTCTGCCCTTGATTTTGGGGTTCAAACGGAGTTATAATATGAAAAGAACGTAATTGATAAATCCATATAACTCCACACTGCCATAGTTGAGAGGCGCATAAGTCCTAAACTGCCATAATTGACAGGCGCATGAGTCTGAAGGAAAACTTGAATAAGATAATGAAAAAAGCAACGAAAAATTTTACGTCAAGTCTTTTAGTACTTGCACTGGTTTTGTCAGCAAGTATGCTTTTCGCGTGCAACAAAGACGGTGATATAATTGTTCCTCCCGATACTTCAAGAGAAGACGCAAAGTCCGAGTTCGTAACAATAGTTTTAAGTTCAATCAATTCCGACTGGGAAACAGGTATGTCAAACGAGCAGATAGCCTTGCTTGACACTTGCGGCGATTACGTCAATGCAGTCTATTGGGTCGATTTTATGTCACAGGTATTATACGACAGCCCCTTGCAAACGGCAAAACTCCAAAGAATCAACACCATGTTTCTCTCCGATGAGGGCAAGGCTCTGTTTTCCGATGCAAAGACCAATTCAGACAAATTTCTGCCTATTGTGAACGAGATTGGTTTGACCGCCGACGACGTGGCGAATCTGGCGTATCAGACGATGTATGCTTTGTCGCAAAGCGGAGATTCGGTAATTGATTTGTGCAAAGCAAAATTGGAAGAAGTGAAACTTTTGCCGCAAAATGCAACAGCGCGCGATAATCTAAACGATTCACTTGACTACGTAAATTCTTTGAAGGCGTCTTCAACGTCGTTTGTACAGACAAAAGGTGAGATTTCTTCTGCTCTTATTGATGCCGAAACGGGAATTAAAACAATTTCGCGCTTCGCCTTTGAAATTGCCATGCTCTTTGAAGGAAACGACGGAGGCGGTTTGATTGCGGCTCTGTCTACGGGCGCACTTGAAAATGCCAGCGTATCCGAAGTTGCCGTATACGCAGAGAGCGTCATAGACAGCGTTTCGCAAATGAAAGACGCTTTTACTACGGAAGAATTGGATAGCATTGAAACCGCTCTCGGCAAGCTTGTAAACGATGCCGATTGGCTGATTAGATCGCTGTCTGATACTCTAAAAGGTTCTTTGCCTTTTATGAGCAATTTGATGTGGATTTTAAAAGGCGCATATCTCACCGTTGACATCTTCCCGACATTATGTGATTTGATTGTCGACGCAGGCGGGATTTTGACCACGAAGAACGGGGCGGGTGTGTATGCAAACCTTTCGGATTTGATAATGTCACTTACCAACGACCAATATTTTTACGCGGACGAACTTGCGCCCAACGCGGCGATAATTTATTCGCGTATGTTCCTTACCGCATTAAAAATCGACTATGACGAGCCTGACGCCCAAACGTTAAGCGAGCAAATTGCCCTTTCAAAACAATGGTCAAAAGATATTTTTGACAGCTTGTTTTCTAGCAGCGGTAACAATTACCAAAAAAACGTTGTCCTTTTCTATCTTGATTTGATTTGCAACGTCCGCTCTAATACGGAAATTCCAAAGGTTATCAGCGATATAACCGTTTATGACGTTATGCTTGAAGCATTTGAAACCAATTACTATAGATTTGTTGGAAGCGGAGGAAAGGACGGCGTGACGGAACTGAGGAATGCCGCCTTCAATTTCATCAATTATGCGAATATCACAGGCGTATCGTCAGCGGATAATATAACAAAAAACTGGTATGACCAAATTTATAATGCCACAAGAGCCAAACTGATTAGTGATGTAAACGCGAACATAGCGTCGGTGAAAGCAGATTTGAATGGTTATATTGATGCATTTTTCGGCGAAACAATCATCGACTATATCACGCTTGCAACAAGCGACCTTGTCCCAAATACGGACGGAGCGGGAATTCAGGAACTTGTTGACCTTATATCAAAACTTAATTTGGCAGGGCTAGTACACCTTGCGTAAGGAGGAATAAATGGCATATTTTAAGGCAATCAAAAAGGTTGCGGCAAAACTCGACGACAAATGTGAAGGCGGTTTTTTAAGGAAGGTTATACCCATTCCTGATGTCGAAAAAGCCAAAAAAGTTTTGTTTGTCGGTCCTCATCCAGATGATATAGAAATCGGAGCGGGAGCCACGGTGAACAAATTTATTTTGGAGGGCAGAGAAGTTATGATGCTCATTTGCACCGACGGCGGAGCAGGCATGGAAGACCCCAAAATGACCCCCGAAAAAATTGCCGCGATAAGACTTGAAGAAAGCAAAAAGGCGGCTGCAAGTCTTGGTTGCACAAAAATTGAAAACTTGATGTTTCCGGACGGCGGACGCTACGACGAGTGGGATTTGGCAATAGAAATTGCAAAAAAAATCTATGAGTTTTCACCCGATGTCATCTTCTGTCCCGACCCGACAATGCCGTCTGAAACGCACCCCGACCACCTTAGATGCGCTCGCGCTGTCGGCTCGGCACTGTACCTTTCGTCCTATTATTTCGTGGCACAAAGAAACGGACTCAATCTTGACCCAAGCAAGATAAAGCACAGCCACGTTCTTGCATATTATTATACGCACCGCGCAAACAGTTTTGTAGAAGTTAGCGCCGCCGACGTAGACGCAAGAAGCGCGGCGATAAAACTGCACGAATCGCAAATGCCGAAATTGGCATTGCTTGGCATTGAATTGTATTTGTCGTTAAGAGATAAATCTATGGGAGAACAATGTGGCATAGAAAGAGCCGAAGGCTTCTTCGTTATGGCACCTATGCAACAACATTGCGTGTCTGAAAGTAATCTTTGGTAAACCCAAAAAGCGTGGCACCTACATTGTACCATAACGAAAGGGGTCCCCACCGAACAAAGTCACGCGAATGGTAAATCGAATGAGGGGTCCCCACCGAATAAAGACGTGCGAACGGTAAATCGAGTTATACGATAGGCAGCGCGTCGACTTCGGAAGGGGAAGAGGAGCAACACGGCTATGCAGAAAGACGCCCAAATGAAAATTCGGGCGTCTTTCAAGTTGTGCCGTGTTGAGATGCGACGATAGACAGCGTGACGGCTTCGGAAGGGGAAAAGGAACAACACGGCTATGCAGCAAGACACCCCAATGAAAATTCGGGTGTCTTTGTTATTTTTTGCCGAGTATATAACGCACTGTTTGTCGTTAATATGTTGACAAAGTGCATAATGTTTGGTAATATATAGAAAAGCAATCCCAAACGATGATTTGTTCGGAGTGTAAGACGGCGGATAATAATTATGATTATTGTGCCATCGTTTTATGCGGTGGCATTTTTTGTGGCGTTTTTGATTGCAATCAGGAACATAATAAGTTTAAGGAGTTTGTATGAAAAGAATAGGCGTGGTCGGCATTGTGGTACATGGCGACAGAATTGTGTCTGTTGAGATGCAAAAGGTACTTTGCGAATTTGGCGACATAATTATTGGTCGCCTGGGCGTACCGCGCGAGGAAGCAAACGCGATTGCGCTTATTGTTGAAGGCTCGCTTGAGCGCATTTCCGCACTCACGGGCAGGCTGGGAAAGTTTGATCAAATTGCGGTGAAATCCGCAATGACTTCCGTTGAAATCGATTAAAATTAAGGAGTTCACTATGAAAAGGATTGTGATTATGTTAGTAATGGTCGCGCTGATAGCCACCTCTGTGTTTGGTCTGTATGCTTGTTCTCCAAGCACCGATGGACCTGTGGTCTTGCAGTTTGTTATGCCCGACGGCACTCCCGCGCTTGCAGGGATGAATTTTTTGAACGAATCCGTCACTGTGGCAAATTATCAGGTTGAGGGAACTATTGTCGCCGCAACGTCCATTCAGACACAAATCGGCGGTGAAAAAGCCGATATCGTCATCGCACCAACAAATGCAGGCGCGACTTTGATAAATAACGGTGCACCGTATAAACTTGCGGCCGTGTCGGTGTTAGGAAACCTTTACGTTATCGGTACTCCCGAAAAAGCAGGCGGAGATAACACCATAACATTTGAGGAACTGAAAGGTAAGAAAATCGCGTCAATCGGTCAAAATAACGTGCCTGATAAAATGTTTCGCTACGTTGTGGAAAACACGCAAAATATCAGTTACATTGATTTTGAAGTGGAATTTGTAGCAGACGGAGCCGCGGCACGCGTGGCGCTGTTAAGAGATACCAATCCATGCGATTTCGCTCTTTTGGCAGAACCTGCCGCAACGGCTTTTTCAACACCAAACGGCGGCGGTTTCAGTGCCAGATTGGATATTCAAGAGGCATACAAAGCAATTAACGGCGACGAAAGCAATTTTCCTCAAGCAAGTTTGTTTGTGAAAAACAGTCTTTATGAAGATGAGGCTTTTATGAGCGCGCTTTTCCTAAAACTCGAGGAAAACTTGGATTGGATATTAGCAAATCCATCTTCAGTCACTGCAAAGATACAAGAAAAAGGCAGTACGTCAACTTTTCCTGCACCCAGTATCCCGCGCTGTGGCATAACAGTAACAAAAGCGGATTCTGAAAGCGTACAAGCCGATATTATTGCGGCTTTGACGATAATGGTGCCCTCCGTTGATTGGAACAGTGTGAATTTATTTTAATGAAAAAGCAAAAACCAAAATGGTTTGACGCCGTAATGAATATTGTCTATCCCCTCGCCGCCCTAGGGTTGGTGTTGGGGATTTGGGCGTTGATTAGTTTTGTAAAAGCAAAACCACTTATCTTTCCTATGCCCGACCAAAGCATAGCCGACTTTTTTGAACTTATAGGCGACCGTGGATTTTGGACTGCGACAGGATATACCGTTCTGCGCACACTTATATGTGTTTTGGCATCTTTCGTACTTGCCTTTTTGGCGGCAGGATTGGGCGGATTGTTTAAGCCTGTCAATAGGGTGATATCGCCGATTGTGGGCATACTGCGCGCCGCGCCGACTATGGCGATAATCTTGATCGCTATGATTTGGCTCGACGGGCAGAAAGCACCTATACTAATTGGATTTTTGGTGGCTTTTCCGTTGTTGTACCAAGCAATTTATACGGCGATTGTAGGTGTTGATAATGATCTTGTAGAGATGACAAAAGTATACAAAGTCAGACCCTTGAGCAGAGTATTCTCGCTTTACGTACCACAGATTGCCCCTGCTGTTTTTGACGTCACGCGCTCAACGCTGTCGCTAACGCTGAAAGTCGTTATCGCGGCGGAAGTTTTGACCTATGCAAAAGACAGCATAGGGCTAAGTATGCAAAAAGCAAGTCTTATGTTTGACGTAGCGCTGCTGCTTGCTTGGACAATGGTCGCTATTTTGTTTTCATTTGTTCTTGAAGGTATTGTGTTTGGTCTGAAAAAAATTTGGATGGCGTCAAGATGAGCGGAGTAACAATAAAAAATCTATCGGTTGCCTATGGTGATAAGCGCATATTTGATGATTTCAACATCGAATTTCAAGATGGCAAAATCAGCGTCGTTTTGGGTGGCTCGGGCGTTGGAAAGACCACGCTTTTGAACGCAGTTGCCAGCCTATGCGAATATAGCGGAGAGATAAGCGGAACCCAAGAAGGATTATCATTTATTTTTCAAAAAGACAGGTTAATACCCTCAATTTCGGTGTATAAAAACCTTGATTTGATATTACGCGCCAAAATCAGCAATAAGCATGAGCGCCGTGAAAAAATAGAAAATATGCTAAAACTTCTTGAGGTTTTTGACCAGATAAAAAAACTGCCCACAGAGTTGAGCGGAGGGCAGATTCAGCGTGTTGCTATGGCGCGCGCCTTCCTGTATCCTGCGCCTGTTTTGCTTATGGACGAGCCTTTCAAAGCACTTGATACCGCACTTAAATCAAGATTGCTCGAACAGTTTGTAGAACTTAACGAAAAAGAAAAAAAGACGGTGATTTTTGTTACCCACGCCATCGACGAATGTTTGCTCACAGCCGATCTCTTTATAGTTTTAGGGGGCAGCCCTGCAAAAATAGTTGAAAGCGGAAGTATAATATCTGACAAAAAAGAGCGGAAATTGACTGACGATGAAAGTTCAAAAATACGCTTAAAATTGCTGGGAGCGCTTTGCAATTAGTATTTCAATTTGATTGACTTTTGGCTTTTATGTGGTATAATAAAGAAACTTTATATCATATACGCGTAGCATCGGTTTGGCGCGTGTGGACATAAAAATTATAAAATAACGGAGTTAACAAAAATGAAAGAAGGTATTCATCCCGATTACCACACCGTAAACGTCATTTGCGCTTGCGGAAACACGTTCCAAACCGGCACAACCAAAAAGTGCGACGAACTTAGAGTTGAAATCTGCTCCAAGTGTCATCCTTATTTCACCGGCAAACAAAAACTGGTCGACACCGGTGGCCGCGTCGACAAATTTAAGAAGAGATACAGTCTTGATTAGTTTGGAAATCAGATGCAGCCGCTGTCAAGGGGGGCTGCATTTTACTTTTTTAGGATATGGCAAAAAATATAAATAAACCGACGCGCAGATCTTCAATCGGAGGTCAAGCCGTACTCGAAGGCGTAATGATGAAGGGCGAGCATTCAATTGCCACCGCAGTACGCACCGAGAATGGTGAAATCACCGTTGAAAGCAAGCGTGTTAAGAGTGCCAAAGAGAAAAACGCTTTCTTCCGTTTGCCTTTTGTTAGGGGAGTGGTCAATCTTTGCACGCAGCTTTTTGAAGGCACAAAAATATTGATGCGCTCAGCCGAGGTATACGGCGATTTTGTGGAACCCAGTAAGACCGATAAATGGATTGCGGACAAACTTAAAATCAACCCGATGAATATCCTTATGGGATTTTCGGTTATTTTGGGAGTTGTGTTGGCAATCGGACTGTTTGTGTTTTTGCCAAACTTTTTAGCAGGACTTATTTTTGAGATACCTGCTTTGGCAGCCTCCAAACTGTCAAGTCTTTGGTACAGCCTCATCGAAGGCGGCATTATGCTTATTATCTTCATCTGCTACATCGTTGGCGTTTCTGCGATGAAAGATATAAGACGAGTGTTTATGTACCACGGTGCAGAGCACAAAACAATCAGCTGCTACGAACACGAACTTGAGTTGACGCCTCTTAACGCCCAAACGATGAGCACACAGCACTCCCGTTGCGGCACAACGTTTATGTTCCTCGTCATAATGGTCAGCATACTCGTATTTGCCTCCGTAAACTGGGGGCTTGACGCTCTTGGTTGGTTGACGGACAGCAGTATTTTGAACGCACTGATTAAACTGGCGAGCAAACTGCTGTTTATTCCCGTTGTTGCGGGGATATCATATGAGTTGTTAAAACTTCTCGCAAAATCGGATTGCTTGGCAGCAAGAATACTGCGCGCTCCCGGCATGTGGCTTCAAAAACTAACCACCAAACAGCCAACCTTGGATATGTTGGAAGTTGCAATCGTCGCCTTTAATACCGTTATGGCAATGGACGCCGATGCTTCGATACCCGAACAGAAGTTTGAAATAAAGTTGCCTTATGCTATTGCGAGGAAGAAAATCAGTGAGATAGCCGCCTCTGCGGACGAAAGCGATTTGGACTGGTTGCTCGTTGAAGTTAGCGGCAAAAAACGCAGTGAACTAAACGGACTTACGCACATTTCGGCTGATCAGTTTGAAAGAGCGCAAGCTATCGCAAACAAAATGAAAAACGGCGAGCCTTTGCAGTACGCTTTGGGGAACACGGAGTTTTACGGCATAAAATTGGCGGTAAATCCATCAGTGCTTATCCCCAGACCCGAAACGGAACTGCTAACCGAGCGCGCAATACAAATCATAAAAGATAAAACCGCGAACTTTTTCGGCGCACAAAACGACGCCGACGCAAAAAAGAAAGTTCGAGTGGCGGACGTTTGCACAGGCAGCGGAGCAATCGCAATTGCGATGGCAAAAAGCACGGACGCCGACGTTACCGCAACGGATATCTCTTTGTCGGCAATCGAAGTGGCAAAAGCGAATGCATTGACCGCAGGCGTAAAGGTTGAGTTTTTGACAGGCGACCTTTTTGAATCGCTTAAAGGAAAGTTTGACGTTATCACCATAAATCCGCCCTACATACCAACGGCGGATATTGACAGTCTTGATAAAAGGGTGAAAAACTTTGAGCCGAAACTTGCACTGGACGGCGGCACTGACGGGATGCGTTATTATTTTGAAGTTGCAAAAAAGATAGATGATTATCTTTCCGCAGACGGTGTCTTTTTGGTTGAGTTCGGTGCAAATCAAGCGGATAAGATAAAAGAAGTATTTGATGCTTTCAGCGTCGAAATCGTAAAAGATTTGTCCGGACTGGACAGATTTGCTATAATCGGAAGGAAATAAAAGGCCATGAAAATTTCGGATGGAATGCTGGCTAAACTTGAAAAAATCAAGAATCGCTATAACGAAGTAAGCGAATTGCTGGGCAAGAGCGAAATAATTGCCAATCAACAGTCATTTAAGGCACTTGGAAAGGAACACAGCGAACTTGAGCCTATCGTGGAATGCTACGATAATTATACCAAGCACAAAAAAGAGTATGACGATTGTGCCGCAATGCTGTCACTTGAAAAAGATCCCGATATACGCGAAATGATAAAGTCCGAAATGGACGAACTGCGCGAAGATTTGGACGAAGACGGCAACGCCCTCAAAGTGTCGCTTCTTCCCAAAGACCCCAACGAAGACAACAACGTGATTATTGAAATCCGCGGCGGGGCAGGCGGAGAGGAAGCCGCGCTGTTCGGCACGGAACTTATGAGAATGTACAAGCACTACGCCGATATAAACCGCTGGAAAGTTGAGGATATCAACATCAATATGACGGAACTTGGCGGCGTAAAGGAAGCGGTTTTCGAGATAACCGGCAAAGGCGCATACGGCAAACTGAAATTTGAAAGCGGTGTGCATCGCGTGCAGCGTGTGCCGGAAACGGAATCGCAAGGAAGAATCCACACTTCAACCGTCACCGTTGCCGTGCTGCCGGAAGCCGAAGATGTCGAAGTCGTCATCGAGGAAAAAGACCTCAAAATTGACACTTATCGCAGCAGCGGCGCAGGCGGACAGCACGTCAACAAAACCGAAAGCGCAATCCGAATGACGCATATCCCGACGGGTATCGTCGTTGAGTGCCAAGACGAGCGCAGTCAAATCAAAAACAGAGAAAAGGCACTCAAAGTTATGAAATCGCGCCTGTACGACTTTTACCAAACACAAGCCGACAAAGAATACGCTGAGGCGCGCCGAGCACAGGTTGGTACGGGCGACAGAAGCGAGCGCATCAGAACCTATAACTTCCCACAGGGTAGAGTGACCGACCATCGCATAGGTTTCACGATTTATTCGATTGAAAAATTTATGCTTGGCGAAATGAACGAAATGATATCCGCACTGCAGATTGCCGTGCAAAACAAAATGCTCGAAAACGTCGAGAATTAACACTATCGCAAATGCCATATCCGTAAGGAGGACTGAATATGATAATAAAATATAACAAATTTCATCACTTAATTGAGGAACACGACTACAAGCCGAATCTTCAAGACGTCACTCAGCCGAATTTGCACCGCAAGGTTTTCACATACGGTCAAATTCCGAAGACGACTTTCAATATGCGCCATGTGCCGATGGAATGTCCCAAGGAGATTTTTATCACGGACACGACTTTCCGCGACGGACAACAGGCTTGCGCTCCTTTTGCCGTAAAAGATATAGTAAATCTTTATAAATTGATTCACAAACTGGGCGGACCTAACGGAGTTGTAAGACAAAGCGAATTTTTCCTATATAGCGACAGCGATAAAAAGGCCGTTGAAAAATGTCTTGAACTCGGCTATGAATTTCCCAAAGTAACCAGTTGGATTCGTGCAAGCGAAAGCGATTTTGAGCTTGTCAAACAGTTCGGAATCAAAGAAATCGGCATTTTGGTCAGCTGTTCTGATTACCATATATTCAAAAAAATGAACCTCACTCGCGCGCAAGCGCTTGACAAATATCTTTCGATTGTAAAAATGGCGTTGGACAGGGGCATTGTTCCCCGTTGCCATTTTGAAGATATAACAAGAGCCGACTATTTCGGATTTGTTGTGCCTTTTGCAATCGAACTTATGAAACTCAGTGAAGAAAGCGGAATTCCAATAAAAATCCGCGCCTGCGATACTATGGGCTACGGCGTGACTTATCCCGGTACAGCGCTTCCAAGAAGCGTGCAGGGCATCATATACGGATTCCGTTATTATGCTGAAATTCCGTCCGAAAATATCGAATGGCACGGTCACAACGACTTCTATAAAGCAGTTACAAATGCCGCAACCGCTTGGCTATACGGTTGCAGTGCAGTCAACACAACAATGCTGGGCATCGGAGAGCGCACCGGCAATACTCCTCTTGAAGCGATGGCTATTGAGTATTGTTCGCTTCGCGGTACGACAAACGGTATGGATTTGACCGCAATCACTGAGATTGCCGATTATTTTGAACACGAAATGGGGATAACAATCCCCGAAAGGACGCCGTTTGTCGGCAAAAACTTCAACGTGACCAAAGCAGGTATTCACGCAGACGGCATGTTGAAAGACCAAGAAATATACAACATATTCGATACCGAAAAGATACTCAAACGTTCACCTAGGGTTATTGTAGAACGCTTCAGCGGACTTGCGGGCATAGCGTTTTGGATAAACAGTTACTATCATTTGCCTGACGACGCAAAAGTTGACAAGCGCGACCCCTTTGTTGCTCAGATTAAGGCTTTTGTGGACAAACACTATGACGATGGCAGAGTAACGCCTATGAGCGACAAGGAATTGGATTCCTTTATCAAGAATGCGGATAGCGAACTCTATGCAAAGTTTGCATCCTATAGCGAAGCGTATTAAAACTGGTATAAATATGTC
>CAYIYN010000013.1:0-23243 GCA_964367645.1 uncultured Bacteroidaceae bacterium | reverse complement strand
AACGTCGTGAGACAGTTCGGTCCCTATCCATCGTGGGCGTAGGATATTTGAGAGGCTCTGCCCCTAGTACGAGAGGACCGGGGTGGACGCACCGATTGTGCACCTGTTGTCGCGCCAGCGGCATAGCAGGGTAGCGATGTGCGGATTGGATAAACGCTGAAAGCATCTAAGCGTGAAACCAGCCTCAAGATAAGATATCCCTAAAGAGAAATCTGAGTAAGGCCCCTTGTAGACCACAAGGTTGATAGGTCGGGTGTGTAAGTGCAGCAATGCATTGAGCTGACCGATACTAATAGGCCGAGGGCTTAAATCAAAATTATTACAATATCAACAGGTTCTAATCTCTTGTTTAATTTAGTCAGCAAATAATCTACTTAGCTATGCAGTTGTGAATGTGCAACCACATTCAACAATTACCGGTGTCTATGGCGGTGAGGTCCCACCTGTTCCCATACCGAACACAGAAGTTAAGCTCACCAGCGCAGAAAGTACTTGGCTGGACACGGCCCGGGAGGATATGACGATGCCGGTTTCCAAAAGAAAAAGCACTCAAACTTGAGTGCTTGTTCTTTTGCATATTATGCGATGCTTCCGGCGTGTCTTTCTCACCTTATCGCCTCGCAATACGTCAAGTACTGCTTGCCATTACGGTGAAAAAACGCGCCGCAATCAGTGCAAAAACTGATTATCATCGCCAAATACCCAATGAGTTTCAGATGCTTAAAGTTAAATGTTTTTGAGCGGGGAGAACAACGAAGTGTACAAACATATGAAATATTTGACAAAATTCGATGTTTTCTATGCTTGTAAAGTATTTATTTGAATAGGCGCTATTCAATGGTGAATGATAAAGTTAAGTTGTTTTACGGTTTTTAAGTAAAAACATAAAAATTACATTGGAGGTTTTATTATGTTAAAGAAAATTGTTAGTATAGTTGCAGTGATTTCAATCATTGCGGTATTCGGTGTTTGCCTTTCTGCTTGTAATGCCGATACTTACGTAGAGAGCCTTGAAAAAGCCGGCTACACGGTCGAGTCTTGGGAAGGTGAGGAAGCAAAAGAGGAAACAGATAGCGATTATGATGTCAAATGGGCGGTTTTCGCAGCTAAAGGCGCAACGTTAGATATTGTTTCGATAGTATGTTTTAAAAACACAGATGACGCAAAAGAATATGAAGCGCAAGTAAAAGAAGCAAGCGGTGTTTTCGGTTATAGTGTGGAGAGAAGTCTAAAAACCGTGTTTGTTGGCACTGAACAGGCAATTAAGGATGCAAAATAAGTTATAAATTTGACAAAAAGGCACTCGAAGCGGGGTCCCCGCGCTATCACTAACGGATTTATGCCGAATAAGTGATAGCGTGGGGCATGCAAAGGGTGCTTTTTTTTGCCCCGCAAAATTGCAGATTTTGTTGGGATACTGAATAAATGTTCTAAAAAGTGTTTTTTCTGCAACATTAAACGATTGATATAAATATTTGTCAGTTTAGTAGAGGCTGAAGTTGTTTGCTTTCCAGAGCAGCGTTGCAAGCAGGTACTATTTTTGAAAGGTCGGCTATCAAACTGTTTGATTTAACACACGGATTGTCTTGCCCGAAGGGAACGAAATAGATATTTTTGGTGTTCATCAGAATGCCCAAATTTTTCGCGTTTGCGCCAAGAGCGTCGTTTGAAGACACGGAGAGTAATACGGGTCGGTTGTTTCTAAGCGTTGCTTTTACAGCCATCGTCACGGGCGTATCGGTGATTCCGTGTGCGATTTTGGCAAGCGTGTTTCCCGTGCAGGGCGCGACGAGCATCAATTCCAAATTGGCATTAGTTCCGATAGGTTCTGCAGTTACTATATCTTTGATGGGCTTTTTGCCCGTTCTTATTTCAATTTCTTTTTCAAAATCCGCCGCAGAAAAAAAGCGCGTGTCCAGTTGAGAAACGTTGTAACTGAGTATCGTCGTTATATCGTAATTGGCGGCTATCAATTCGTCAACGGCTGACAGCAACCGATGAAACGTACAAAACGAGCCTGTTATGCAAAGTCCTATTTTTTTCATTGTTTCTCCGTTATTCCGACGTGACGACGTGGTCTATTATATAATTTTTTATCGCTCGTGCCGCGCTTAAAGGTGCGGTTTTTGCGGGAAGTGCAGGATATATTTCCGCATCTATGCCTATATATTTTGCAAAACAGAGGGATAGTCCCGGAGTGGATGCGAGGTCAATATAGACCGTGCCTTCTTTCATTGTCAGCACTTCTTTGTCGTCAATTATTTTTTTGGGTACGGTGTTGAACACCGCATCGTAGGGCGAAAAGTCAAATTCGTTTAAGTCGATAACCTTGTCGGCAAATGCGCCCGCAGGCCGCTTTGCCCCTTCTGAAGCCACTGTAAGCGATTTTACGCCGACATCTTTTAATATTCTGGAAAGAGCCGCACCTGTGCGCCCAAACCCGATTACGAGCGCATTAAGGTCATTCAAAGACAGCATACTATGTTCAAGGAGGACAACGAGCGCGCCTTCCGCGGTCAATCTGCTGTTGACGGATAAAAACGCTTCATCGGATGACATATCAAATCGCGTTATATCCATTGAGTTCATGAGAGCGGTAGCCTCAGCGTCGGCTTTTCCTCCGATAACGTTGCTTCCGGTGACAATCTCAGCGATATGCTTTGCCGATAGAACGATGTTGGGCGCGTATATGTGCGTGTAAACGGCAGGAAATACTTGTGAAAGTTCTGCTGCGAGCAGAAACATTCTTTCGTCTGTCTGATGAATTACGAACGATGCCATAATGCCTCCATACCGTATCATATTCAATGTTGAGGCGCGCTGTTCACCGTTACTTAAAAGATTGAAAACTCATAGGTTAGAAGGGAGGAAATTATGCAACGTTATTTTTTAGGCGGCAACACCGCCGTAGGTTATTATGGGTTTTATGAAAGAGAAATCGACGCTTCATACAAGGCTATACTCATAAAAGGCGGTGCGGGTACGGGAAAAAGCTCTCTTATGAAACACATTTCCAGAGAATGCGGCGCAAGGGGAATCGAGCGCGAGGAATGGTATTGTTCTGGCGATCCTGACAGCCTTGACGGAGTGTTTTTACCTGACATAAAATTGCTGGTGATGGATGCAACCGCGCCCCATCTCTTCGACCCGAAAATGCCAATCGTAAAAGAAAAAATCGTGAACCTTGCCGACCATATTTGCGAAGCGTCGATAACACCTTACCGTACAGAGATAGAGAAACTCGTAAATAACAAAAAACGATGTTATACACGCGCATATGAGCACTTAAACATCTGTTTCTATATAAAAAAAGAAATTGACAGTGTGTACGGAACGAGCCTTGATAAGCCCTCCGTTGTTGCCTTTGCGGCATCGTTTGCAGAGCAAATCAGAGAACGTGAAAGGCAGTGTGTGATGCTAAGCAAACAAGTGTGTCGTGAAGACGGGAGAGATCTTTTTTTCAATGCGATTACACCAAACGGTGTGGTAGCGTTCTATGACCATCTTCGCGACAAAGAAATCATTTTGGTGCGCGGCGGGCCGCCGTCGTTGGCAACGTTTTTTTCTCAACTGTCCGCGCTTTTGCCCGAAGCAACGCGTTTTCATAATCCGATAGTACCCGAACAACTGAGCGGTGTCGTATATAAAAGTTTTGCTGTTGTATCCGACGTAGGGCACCTTAAAAACGAAGTGTCCGAAATCGTTGACTTGAGCGTTTATGAAGGGTTGTACGACAAATATCTAGCAGAGTTATCGGAAAGCAGACTTGCGTCGGAAATAAGCGCAGCGGTGGATTGCTTATCGCAAGCGAGAATGAATCATCTTGAAATTGAGAGGTTTTATATATCTGCGATGAATTTTCAAGGGGTTAACGATGCTCGTGACGCAATCGAAAATGAATTATTTGAGATATGCAAGCAATCGTAGGCGTAAAAGACGGACACTTGTTTCTAAGGAAAATAACGGCAAAAAACGAAGGCAAAAAACGAAACTGATCATCTAAATGTAAATAAATACAAATAAACGGGTGCAGGTAATACGCAAACGACCGATGAAAAAAGTTATAAAAGGAAAATTCCGCGCATATTAGGTGACAAAAACGCTTTGTGAAGGTATAATCAATACATTAAACTTTCGGAGTATTTATGAACAAGACAGAAAACACAGCGTTAGAAGACGTACAAAAGAAAAAGCCGTCAAAAGAAGATATGAAAAAAATATGGTCGTGGAAACACTATTGCCTGTTGTATTTTGTCTGTAAAGTTCTCGGAATGCGTTTTAGAGCGCACTCCGTAAAAAGCGAGGCTTTTCGCGAGCAAAAAAAGAAAGGGCCTATGCTAGTGTTGTGCAATCACACCTCACCATTGGATTTTGCGTATTTTACCGCGCCGCTCTTCTTCAAAAAGGTGAGTTTTGTCGTAGCGGAAAATATGATGTATTCCACACCGATTTTCGCAACGGTCATAAAAGGCTATCACGCCATCACGAAAAAACAATATTTTTCTGATTATACCTGTATTAAAAACATAAAACGTTATTTAGATTCAGGGATTTCCGTTATAATTTGTCCTGAAGGCAAAGTATCTGCCGAAGGGAAGACCGGTATTATGCCTTTTTCAATCGTTAGGCTTATTAAATGGCTGGGCTATCCGGTTGGCACCATAATAACCAACGGCGCGGGACTGACTCGTCCGAAGTGGGCGCACACAGCCAGAACGGGCAAAGTGGTATGCACGTGTGAGATGTTGTTTACGAAAGAAGAAGTCAAAGAAATTCCGTCCGATTTGATGATGGAAAAAGTGCAAAAAGCACTCGACCACAACGAGCATATTTATCATCTTGAATCGGGTCTGCGTTTCAAGGGGAAATGCTATGCAGAAGGTCTGGAAAGGCTTTTATACCGTTGCCCGAAATGCGGTTCAGAGTTTAAAATTGTGGCAAAGGACGACATACTTACCTGCTTAGAATGCGGAAATACCGTAAAATATCCGGATACGGGCGGATTGGTTCCCGTTGGAGAGGACAGTATTTGTCCAAAGAGAATAGATTTGTGGTTTGACGAAGAAAGAGCGTTTGTCGCTGAGGAGATTAAAAGTCCTGAGTTCAAACTGTCCGAAAACGTCAATCTGTTTCTTGAAAACGAAACCAAAAACGGCTATCATTTCGGGACTCAGGGCACTTTGACGCTTGACCGTGACAAGATTGAATTCATTTCCTCTATGGACTATAGACCGATATGTGTTAATGCGGAATACAAAATCGGCGATATGAATTATGACGTCAACTCCGCTCAGGGCGAAAAAGAACCTGTCGAGGATGCGTTCAAAAAACTGACATTTCCTACAAAACACTTTGTTACAATCGCAAACATTCCGGGTTCGTCGCTTGATATCTACGACGAAAAGCACACTTACAGATTGATGTTTGCTTCACATCTTGCCGCCACAAAATACTCTCTCGCGATTGAAGAATTTGCAAGGGAAAGGGGAGAACTGTGATTTTTCTGCTCACAGTTTTCAGCTTATAAGTTGAGACTGTTGAAAAAAACGGCGCTGAGGCGGCGTTTTTTTTGTTTCATTTGGGGATTGTCCCGAGCACAAATATTTAATGTTGACACGACGCGCGCTTGCGTGATATATTATAGTCGTATTGGTATATTAACGCGCGGAGGCGTAGACTATGAGAAAATCGGTGAAGTTATTACTTATTATCGCGCTTGCGGTAATGCTTGCGGGCATACTTGCGGCGTGCTCTGGCTCGACGGGACTGCAATACAAGCCGCCGAGTAATATCGACGGAAGCGGGGAGGTGCCGACAACAACCGAACCCGATGGCGAAGCGGCATATCTGTCGTTCTCTTATTTGACACAGTCACCGTCGGTGTTCAAAAGCATCTATGTTGACGAATTTAATCTTTCAAATATTGAATATCACATTGTTTACCGCATAACCAACGTCGACGCAAGCGGAAAGAAAACGTATACATATTCCGCAGGTGTAGGCACCGCATTAACTAGAAATATCGTCACCAACCCCGATGTTTTGGATTCTGCCGGACACGATATGGTATTTGTGCGCATCAATAATCCGCAATACAATGCCGAGGCGGAAAGCGGTTCGCTTATGCGCAAGCAATACGTAGAAGGTTCTTTTGCAATTCACCTTAAAGAAAGAACCGCGGTGGAATGGATAACGCTTTCGGTGACATTAAACGGCGGAACCGCGCATTTCGGTTCTACAACGAACGGCGTTGCAAGCGTAAAAATAGCAAAAGGCAGCACTTATTCTTGGAGTCAACTGGTTTCCGATTTGCCTATGACTTTATCAGGTAAGGCTTTGTCTTCGCTTGGCAGTTACAATTCAAGCAGCAGCAGCATTGTGTTCAATGCCGACACAACTTTGTCCGCCGGTTGGACCGACAACGTTACCAAAGTATATTACGACCTCAACTTACCCTCCGAAATAGAAGATACATGGACACCTGCCGAAGGGGCAGTGGTCACATCCAAAACTTGGGACATAAATGTGGCATCCTTCACCGGCGTCGCAGCACGTCCCGCAGTTTCTGATTTTGCGACTTTCCAAGGCTACACCTTTGCCGGCTGGTTTACTGACAGGACGGGCGGTGACATCTGGAACTTCAACACCAAAATTGGTGATCAGACCATACGCCTTTATGGAAGATGGACTGTTCGCACTTATTCCGTAACTTACGTTTTGATGGGCGGTTTGATTGATACAAATGCCGTCGGCGCAGGGCTTGACGGAAAGACTCAAACAGATATAATTGCCAATTATTACAAGGGATATTTGCCGGGTGAAGAAGGCTATGACGAGAATTACACAGCGAACCTTCACACCAACGAGCCTTTCAAAATTACATTCACGAGCTTATCGTACGGCGACAATTTGTCGGATTACGTAGCGGCGATGAAACCTCTTGCCAATTCCGAAACCATCATAAATTTGAACGCAGCAGATTTGTTCTCTGCATTATCAAAGGGCGGTTATTATGATTTGACGGGCTGGTATTCGTCTTCCATTTATGAAAGCGCAGCGGTTATCACACCCGAAAATCAGTCAACCTTCAAAGTTAACGACGACATAGTGCTTTATGCAAAGTGGGATTTAAAACAAGATTTAACCTCGGCACAACGTGATTCATATTTCTCATATTTGTATGATTTTTCCAAAAAAGCCGACGGCACTTTGCGCATAAACAAAGTTAAGGATACTTCTGTAAGCACGTTGGTCGTTCCGGCAAGTGCGAGATATCAAAATTCTACCGTTGTCATTTCAGAATTTGGCAAAGAAGCGGGCATGAACCTTAAATCCCTGTTTAAGATTGACGCCAGCGGTGCAACCAATTTGAGAACGATAGGCGACAAGGCATTCGCTTATTGCCCTGCTCTGCGCATAGTGGACGCTCCTGTGAGCGGCGAAATTACGTACGTCGGCGAAGATGCATTTGTTTCAACGTCTTGGCTCAACGAACACAGCGATGACTTTGTTGTCGTCGGCAATGTGCTTGTCAAATACAACAGCGTAGTGGGTGAAGACGGCACGGTGAATATAGACACCGACTCCGCGTTACTACAAAACGTAAAGAGCATCGCTCCTGCGGCTTTCAAAGGCATAACTGCTCTTGAGAGCATAGTTTTGGGTTCCGGAATCGAAAGGGTGGAAGACTATGCATTCTACAACTGCATCAATCTCGAATCGGTGACGGTTGGCGAAGATTCCGCCTTAAATTATGTCGGTTCTGCCGCGTTCAACAACACAAAGTATATTTCAACTGCCCCTGCCGACAACGCGTCAACTCCCATTGATGAAACCAAATTCTTGCAAATCGGTTCAATCTACTATCGATTCTTAGGCATAGCAGCGGATACTTCCGCCACCATTCCCGGAACCGTGACGATAATCGCTCCCGGCGCATTCAGCGGCGCAAGCAAAATTACAACTATTAACTTTGAAAATGCCACGGCAATAACAAACGTCGGCACAAAGGCGTTCTCCGATACTCTTTGGGTGCGCAGCAATCTTAACGAACAAGGTGACGACGTTTACATCAGTGACGGTTTTGTTGTAGTCAACAAAATTCTTGCTGCTTACACGGGCAAGAGCACCGTTGTAACTTTGCCGTCCGACGTAGAAGTCATTGCCTCGCGCGCTTTCAGCGGCGTAAACTGCGACAAGATTACCAACATCGTTATCCCTGTGGGTAGCCTTAGAACTATCGAAACCGAAGCGTTCTACGGCGCGTCAATGCTCAACGGCATTACTTTCACCGACGCAACGGAAGACGTTCTCGACATAAATTTCAAAAACAACGCACTTGCGGGTTCAACGGGTGTTTTGGTTGGCAATGCAACGATATATCTCTATACCGCGCCGTATGTCAAAGCGACCGAAACCGCGGTTGAAACAGACAGCACGGCTTTGAAGAGTTGGAAGTCATTGAAATCAACCTACCCCAATATTTTCCAAACCGTCTACACCGTAAAGGCGGAACTTACTTCCGTCATTCCCACCAAATATTTGAACAGCGGTACAGATATTGTGTTTGCCGCAGGTTCGGAAAGCAATTACTGGGCGTCAATCCCGGCAAGTGACGGCACTTATCACAGCATACTAAATGAAAGCAAGACCGCGATAATAGACGGTGTCAGTGTCACGAGAAGCGACGGAATTACACTTATCGAAGATATGCCCATTTCCGACTTTGCACTGACAGCTTCAAGCGGAACGGTCGGCGCGGACAAATCGTTTGCATTCAGTCGTTCTGACGGCAACAACGGCGATACCGTCATAGGAAAAGCATACGCTTACTCTGTGTATTCCGCCGTTACAAGCGTTTGGATAAGCGACGAGGAGAACGGAGAGGAAGCACCTCTGCCCACCTTCTTTACAAGTCAAACAAAGATGCCCACTGACGGTATTTATCTTGTTTGCAATCTAGCGAATGGACAAAAAATCAGTTACAGCCCCGATAGTCTTAACGTGACTTACAGCGGCTACACCAGTTCTGCCACAAGCGGCGTATTGACGTTCAATGTTGATTATTACGGACTTGTCACCAAAACCGTGACGGCAGCCTATACGGTCAAGCGTCCTGCAAACAAAACCTTGGAACAATATACCTCCTTCACTCTGCCTCTCAATGCAACTGCGTCAGATTATTATGCAAACGTTCAGTTGCTTGTGACCAAAGAGGACGGAAGCGTATATGCAATTGGCCTCAACAAAGCTGAAATTATCGACGCTGAAAATATCGGAAACGCAACTGCACCCACAATTACGATACCCACGGACACTCTCGGTTACCACTATGTGGGTGTGCGACTGAAATCAACAGAAAAAGTTGTTTTCTGCAAGTTGCTTTATTCGGTGATTTTGACAAGCGACGCATCAAAATTCTCGTACGGTATTTTGGATGAAGAATTGAAAACGGCGGCGGTAACAGGTGTAATCAACTCATACGGCTCTACAATCGTAATTCCGGACAAAGTCACTTTGTCTTTGACCGGTCAATTGTCAAACGAAGGAACGGAATACACAGTTGTATCAATAGCAAACGAGGCATTCAAAAACAGGATAAAATTGGAATATATTTATATTCCTATTTCTGTCACCACAATCGGTGAATCGGCTTTTGAAGGATGCACCGCTCTCAAACAAGTTCGTTCATTCGTTGTGCAAAGTTCTGAAACTGCTCCTGCAATCGAGTTCTCCACAGGTACAGACAGACAGTATATGGTTACGTCCGAAAACAGTGTGCTTAGCGGCAACGTTACAATAACGGGTCTTGCCGCAAACGCACCCGACGAAGTGGTAGTACCTTCTACTTTGAAATATTCAATCACTCTGGTGGGCACCGATAACTGTGAAAACTATGTGGACTTCACTTGCACCGTGGACTATTCTGCGACGGCATTTGCAGGATATAGGGGAGTGCTTTGGTTGCCCGATACTGTCTTGAACAGGGACTTTGGCGCGACACTTACGGACTGCACGGTATCATATTACGGCGCATCATCCGGCAAGACGCCTTCGGCGGCGAATGTGTTCACCATCCCCAAATATGCAACACCCGACAATTTGGCGGGAGTAACAAACGGCTCGGTGGCAATCATTTCCAACGCGATAATAAGTGTGACAGAAGGAGTCATTATCATCCCCGGTTCGCTCAGTGGTAATGCAAACAATATTGATTACAATTATGCTGTGACCGCCGTGAATGAAGCTGCGTTTGCAGGCATCTTCGACAACGGATGCAGAAATATCTTCCTGCCCAATACTCTAATTGAATTTGAGGGCACTGTATCCGATATGTACGCAGGACACGACGTCATCGTTGAAGGCGAAACGGAGTATGTAGCGCGTCACGTATACGACGTAAATAACGACGTAATTATGGCACCCAGCGACAAATTCTCCGCGTATGTTGAAACAATAGAAAGAAAAGCATTCTACGGCTGTACTTCGCTCCAATCATTGGATTTCAACACGAACGGTTCCAATGCACTGCTTTCCGTGATTGGTGACAGCGCGTTTGCAAACTGCACTTCGATGGAGAAGTTGGACCTTTCGGGTACGGTTGTTCAAGAAATCGAAAACGACACTTTCAACGGATGTACCGGATTGAAATCGGTGACATTACCCGAGGTGACAACAGTCATTGGCAACTCGGCGTTCTACGGTTGCACGTCCATAGACACCTTTGACGGAATGTACGCTGTGGAAGTCATTGGCAACTATGCGTTCTACGGCTGCTCTTCACTTGAAAGCATCATAATTCGCAATTATAGCCTCACTGCAACAGGTAGCAACGCTTTTGCAAACTCAAGAGCGCAGACTGTACTTTGGTTGACCAATCTTGAGATTGCCAGGACAATAACCACCGACAACTACGGCGGCTTGCTCAACGCAGCGCAGTACGTCTTTATACCCACCGCAAGCGATGCTCCCACAGCTTCATTTAGCGCAAACTTTGAGCTTCTTACGGGCGCCCAAGGCACCTTTGTACCGAGGCTCGATCCATTGGGTAACATAATTTACAACGCAGACAGCGTTGCCGAAAACCTCAGTTTCTATGGGCAAACCCTGACGTTTGGCGCAGCGAACATGATTACGGTAACCGATCCGTACAGCGGAGAAACTCTTAGCGTGTACGTCTACAAAGCGAAGGCATAATAATGGAAATACTTGTAGCGTTGGGCAACAGGCTTAATGACGACGGCTCAATCTCAGAATACCTACGCGCAAGGTTGGAAAAAACGCTTGCTATTGCAAAAGACTATGACTTGATTGTGGTGGCGGGCGGTATCGCAAATCCCAAAGCCGGCAGGACTGAAGCCGATGCAATGCGCGATTATCTTGTTGAAAGAGGCGTACCCGAAGACAAAATTCGTGTCGAGAAAACCTCCAAAACCACAAAGGAAAACGCAAAGCAGTGCCGCAAAATTTTTGAAGAACTAGGCGTCAAAGAAATCACTTTGTTGTCCTCTGCCTACCATATAGACAGATGGTATCTAAATCCCGCCAAACTATTCAAACGCTTTGCAAAGGTGGATATAAAAGCGACGGTCAAGGCTTAACGCACAAACATCAAAAAATCGTTTTAAATTAACGGGCAGCGTTACGTTGCCCGTTTTTTTACAAAAAATTTTTAAGGAAATTTGTTCCTTGATTACTTTGCCGCCGCTGTCGGTTTTATTTTGAAGAGCACTATTTCCCCGACGCGACGTGTGTAAACAATATCGTTGATGAATAACTATTCAAGCATAAATGAATAAAAAATTGCATAAAACTTTTTATATTGTTATAAATTGCTAAAATTTATGATTATATGCAGAAACACATTGACAATATAAATGGAAAAACATATATTTATACTTAAAACAATAATAAATATTGCGCGCGCGTAATTAGCGAGGACGCGCAATACATAATCAGTTTGCGCGGAGGCGTTTATGAAAAACAAAAAAATCAAAAAAATAGTGCTTGCTTATTCGGGCGGTTTGGATACGTCGATAATCATACCTTGGCTCAAAGAAAACTATGACAATCCCGAAATAATTGCAGTCAGCGGAGATGTAGGACAGGGCACTGAACTGGACGGGCTTGAAGAAAAAGCAATCAAAACCGGCGCAAGCAAGTTGATTGTTGCAGACCTAAGGGAAGAATTTGTGAAAGATTACATATATCCCACCTTAAAAGCAGGTGCCAAATATGAAAATCAATATCTTTTGGGGACGTCTTTTGCGCGTCCAATCATTGCAAAGCGCATAGCGGAAATCGCTATTCAAGAAAACGCTGACGCGATTTGCCACGGTTGCACGGGCAAGGGCAATGATCAGGTGAGATTTGAACTTACCATAAAAGCGTTTGCTCCTGAAATGAAAATCATCGCGCCTTGGCGCGTTTGGGATATTAAGTCGCGCGATGAAGAAATCGATTATGCCGAAGCGCACAACGTGCCTCTCAAAATCAACCGCGAGACGAATTACAGTAAGGACAAAAATTTGTGGCATCTATCCCACGAAGGTTTGGATTTGGAAGACCCTTCAAACGAGCCTCTTTATAACAAAGCAGGTTTTCTTGAAATGGGTGTATCGCCCGAAAACGCTCCTGACAAACCCACTTATGTCACAATAGGTTTTGAAAAGGGTGTGCCCATGACTCTTGACGGCAAAGAACTGGGCGGAGTCGAAATGGTGCAAGCACTCAATAAAGTGGGCGGTGAAAACGGCATAGGTCTTTTGGATATGGTGGAAAACCGCCTTGTGGGTATGAAATCCCGCGGCGTGTACGAAACTCCCGGCGGCACAATATTATACCGCGCACACGAGGCATTGGAAACACTTTGCCTTGACCGTGACACACTGCACTTCAAACAAAAAGTGGCAGGCGAATATGCGGATTTGGTCTATTTTGGGAAATGGTTTACACCTCTTAGAGAATCGTTGCAGGCATTTATAGACAAATCGCAGGAAAACGTTACGGGTGAAGTCAAACTCAAACTTTACAAAGGTAACATAATTTTGGCAGGAATTAGCTCTCATTATTCGTTATATAGCGAAGAGTTTGCCACTTTTGGCATTGACGAGGTATACAACCAAAACGACAGCGCCGGCTTTATCAACCTCTATGGACTATCAATCAAAGTCAAAGCGCTTCTAGACAAAGCCCAAAAGAATATCTAGTCACAAATTTATTCAGTCACACTTCACGCCCGATAGGGCAGAAGAGCCTGATAGCAGGGCAAAGGAGCAAATATGGAAAAGAAGATGTGGGCAGGAAGGTTCAAAGAGAGTTTAAACAGCCTTGCGGACCAATTCAATTCTTCGATATTAGTAGATTCAAAAATGCTTGAGGAGGATATCCTCGGCTCCGTTGCGCACGCACATATGCTTGGGGCTTGCGAAATTATCACCGTTGAGGAAAGCGAAAAACTGGCAGAAGGATTGAAAGGCATTTTATCTGACGTAAAAAGCGGCTCTTTGGAAATTGATTACGACTCGGAAGACGTTCATATGTTTGTTGAGGCGGAATTAACAAAAAGGCTTGGCGATGTGGGGAAAAAACTCCATACCGCACGCAGTCGAAACGATCAGGTGGCGACGGATATGAGGCTATATCTGAAAAAGAAGAGCATCGAAGTCCAAAAGACCTTGCTGACTCTCATCGATACTCTAAGTTGCCTCGCGGAAAAATATTCCGACACGGTAATGCCCGGATACACGCACCTGCAAGTCGCACAACCGATTAACTTCGGTCATCATCTATTGGCATATGCAAATATGTTCATTCGTGATTACAGCCGCTTTGAAGACTGCGTTAAACGTATGGACATATGTCCGCTCGGCAGTTGCGCTCTTGCGGGCACAACTTACTCGGTAAACCGCTTTCAAACGGCGGAGGAGTTGGGTTTTTCGGCGCCGTCACAAAACAGTATCGACAGCGTGAGCGACCGCGATTTTGTCATTGAACTTTGCTTTGATATATCGCTCGTTATGATGCACTTATCTAGGTTTTCAGAAGAAATCATATTGTGGTGCAGTTGGGAATTTAAGTTTGTCGAACTGTCAGACGCTTTCTCCACAGGCTCATCCATTATGCCGCAAAAGAAGAACCCCGATATGGCAGAACTTGTCCGCGGAAAAACCGGCAGGGTGTACGGCAATTTGTTTAGCATCTTGACAGTTATGAAAGGTCTGCCGCTTGCCTACAACAAGGATATGCAGGAAGACAAAGAGAGCGTTTTCGACAGTGTAGACACGGTGCTTATATGTTTGAACGTTTTCACCTCTATGATAGGCACAATGAGCGTGAATGAGGGCATTATGCTTGCAGCCGCAAAAAAAGGGTTTATCAACGCAACGGACTGCGCGGACTATCTTGTCGGCAAAGGCATTCCTTTCCGCGACGCTTATAAAATAACCGGCGAATTGGTGGCATACTGTTTAGAAAAATCTATGACGCTTGAAGAATTGCCGCTTGAAGAATACAAAAAGTTCAGTCCGCTGTTCGGCGAGGAAGTTTATCAGGCGGTAGATATGAAAAACTGTGCCGAAAAGCGCAACTCCTATGGCGGAGCGTCAAGCGAGTCGGTAAAAAATCAAGCGCTTGAACTGAAGGCTTTTGTAAACTCGAAAACTCAAAAATAAAGGTTCGCTGAAATCCGTTATTGATAAGTCCGACCAGTGACACAAAATTGGCAGGCTGGGTCCAAAAAGACCGGATAATAAATCAAATCGGCATCAATATCCGCCTTCGGCGCCGAAAAATAAGGAGATTATTATGCAAATAAACAATGAAACCAAAGCAGATATTCTTGTTCAAGCTCTGCCTTATATAAAAAAATACACCGGTGAAATCATCGTCGTCAAATACGGCGGAAACCCAATGAGCGACCAAAATGTCAAAGCCGGCGTTATGAAAGACATCGTTTTGCTGCATCAAATCGGAGTAAAGGTTGTGCTGGTACACGGCGGCAGCAGCGAAATCGAGCAAGTTATGAATAGCCTCAACGTTAAACAAGAATACGTCGACGGCATCAAAAAAACCGATGCCCAAACAATGGAAATTGTACAAATGGTGCTTTCGGGCAAGGTCAATAAAAATCTTGTCAATTTGATTGAACTGGCAGGCGGCAACGCAGTTGGGCTTTGCGGCATTGACGGACATATGATAGAATCGGCGCCAATAGGCAAAGAAACGGGATACACTGGCACGGTGACAAAAGTCAACGTCACTCCGCTTGTGACTGCGCTCAATTCCGGTGCCATTCCTGTTATCAGCCCAATAGGGTTTGACCAAAACGGCAACGTATACAGCATCTGCGCCGACCTTGTTGCGGCAAGGCTGGCAGGTGAATTGAAAGCGAAGTGCCTTATCAATATGACTGACCAAAAAGGCATTTTACGCGACAAAAACGACCAATCAAGTCTTATTCCTGTGCTAAACGTCAGCGAAGCGCCGCGTCTGGTTAAAGAAGGAATTATATACGGCGGCATGATATCAAAGGTTGAATGCTGTGTGGAAGCCATACGCCGCGGTGTCAAACAGGTGTTTATAATCGACGGTACGGTTTTGCATTCAATCCTCATTGAAATCCTCTCCGACGAAGGTATCGGAACAATGTTTATATAAGCGCACGAAGTTCTGACTTTAGCAAAAAACAGTAAATAAAATTTTGTCCGTCTATTGATAATAGAAAAATCTAAAATCAAAGTCGAAATGAAATAACCTAAAATCAAAGTCGAAATGAAGGTGAATTATGAAACACTTTTTAAAACTGTCTGATTTAAGTTCTAGTGAGATAATCGACCTGATTAATCTCGCCGACCAACTCAAATATGAACTTAAGCACGGCATACCTCACGACCACCTATGCAAAGGGAAAACGCTTGGCATGATTTTTTCAAAGTCTTCAACGCGTACGCGCGTATCCTTTGAAGTCGGCATTTTTCAACTGGGCGGTTATGCTCTGTATCTAAATTACAACGACATTCAAATTGGCAGAGGAGAGTCGATTGAAGACAGCGCAAGGGTCCTGTCGCGTTTTCTTGACGCAATAATGATACGCACTTTCAAACAAGAAGACGTCGAAGCCCTTGCTTTGGACGGCAGTATTCCTATAATCAACGGATTGACGGACTATTGTCATCCGTGCCAAGTTTTGGCGGATTTGCAGACAATCCGAGAATACAAAACGCATCTCGACGGGCTAAAACTTTGCTTTGTGGGCGACGGCAACAATATGGCGAATTCTCTAATTGTCGGTTGCATAAAAACCGGTATGGAAGTGTCCATTGCTTGCCCCACAAATTACAAGCCTGATGCCGATATCATAAAATGGGGATACGAACAGGGTAAACTAACCGTGACTGAAGACGTGCTTTATGCAGCAAAAGACGCCGACGTGCTCTACACAGACGTTTGGGCGAGTATGGGTCAGGAGGACGAAAAAGAAATCAGGAAAAAGGCGTTCAAAGGCTACCAAATAAACGACAAAGTAATGTCCGTTGCTAAGTCAGACGCAATGGTGTTGCATTGTCTTCCGGCGCACAAAGAAGAGGAAATAACAGAAAAAGTATTCGAGATGCACTCCGCGGAAATTTTTGATGAAGCAGAAAACAGACTTCACGCGCAGAAAGCCGTTATGGTGCGTCTGATGTCAGACGTAAAAAAAGTATGACCGTACGGTGGTAACTATTTATGAAAGTGATACAGTTCAAAGATATTTCAGATGCCGTTTCGGAGGTTGCGAAAAGCACCCTTATAACGCTTACTCCATCTGCAGAAAGGGCACTGGAAAAAGCGGCTGAAAAAGAAAACTCAACTTTGGCACGATTTGCTCTTGATACGCTTATAGACAACTGTGCCTATGCAAAAGCAAACAAAAAACCACTTTGTCAAGATACCGGCATGGCGGTTTTTTTTGTGGAATTGGGGCAGGAGGTAAAAATTGAAGGCGGACTTTTGACGGACGCAATAAATCAAGGTGTGGCAAAAGGCTATCTGGAAGGCGGCTTTAGAGCAAGCGTGCTTGATCCCATAACAAGAGAAAACACCAAAGACAATACGCCTGCCGTTATACATATAGAATTGGTGGCGGGAGAAAATCTAAAACTTACCTTTTTGCCCAAAGGCTTCGGCAGCGAGAATATGTCAAAACTCTTTATGCTGACCCCATTCGATGGCATAAAAGCGGCAGAAGATAAGATTGTGGAAGCCATTGTTTCTGCCGGCAGCAATCCTTGTCCGCCTATTGTGGTGGGCGTCGGAATCGGAGGTACGGCGGAACTTGCGATGCAGATTGCAAAACGCCAGCTGACAAGAGAAATTGACGACGTGAATCCCGACGCAGTATTGTCGGAAATGGAAAACAGATTGCTTGAAAGAATAAACAATCTCAAAATCGGTGCGCAGGGCTTTCATGGCGACACCACGGCATACTCTGTCAAAATAGGGAAATACCCCACGCATATTTCGGCTTTGCCCGTTGCGGTAAATATCCAATGCAATGCAGTGCGACTTGGGAGCGTGACACTATGAATATTGATACAGAAAGCCTTTGCGATGCGGGATTTGAAATGGAAATAAAAGTGAATGTCAATGATGCTGACGCCCTTAAAAAACTTAAAGCAGGCGACTGTGTTTGGCTGTATGGCACGGTATATACGGCACGCGACAAAGCGCAAGAAAGGATTTTTAAATTGATAAAAAGTGGTGATGAAGTGCCATTTACGCTAAATGGCGCAGTAATTTATTACACCGGTCCTTGCTTTGACAACGAGGAAAAAATCAGCGCAGCAGGGCCAACCACTTCATGCAGAATGGATGCTTATACTCCCACGCTTTGTGACAAAGGCGTCATTGCCACGATAGGAAAAGGCGACAGAAGCGAAGAGGTTTATAAAGCTATTATAAGAAACAAAGCAATATATTTTTCCGCCATCGGAGGCGCGGGCGCATTATATGCGAATGCCGTGACGAAATATGAAGACGTGTGTTTTATGGATTTGGGCGCAGAAGCCGTGAGGAAATTGACCGTAGAACATTTTCCTGCCATAGTCGCTATCGACAGCAAAGGCAAAAGCATATATACTTAAGTCAACCACATAAACGTTGGGAGGGGGATTATATGAAATATCGCAGAATATGCGCCATGATTTTGGCTGTCGTATTTATTTTTTCGTTATCGTCACTGGCGCTGTGCGCTTGCAATGATGAGCAAACTGAGGAAACTCCAAAGAACACAAAGGCAATCATTTACGTCACCGCACTTTTCAGCGGCGGACTTTACGACTCAAATACCAATCAGGCGGTTTGGGAGCCTTTCCCCGGCGATATCGACCCTTACGCCTTTGCAGATGAAAACGGCGTTTTCGATTTCGAGGCGATAATCGAAGAGGTTGATAAACAAAGTCCGGGCTTTTTAAACGAGGCTTTGAGTCTGGTTTTAAAGGCGCTTGGTTATAAGCCGGGAACACTCCTTTATGATTTATCGCTTGATGCCGACGGGAACTCCAACAATCCCGCCATAATCCCCGCCAACGACAAAGAAGGAGAGATGGACATTTATTATGGCGTATTCGGGATATACCGTCTGATTATCAATAAACTCAAAGAACGGTATGCAAATCAAGGCTACGACATAAAAATGTTCAATTACGATTGGCGCTATTCTCCTGCTGACGGCGGAGCAAAACTTGAAAAATATATAAACGACGCAGGATACGAAGAAGTAATTATTTTGTCGCAAAGTATGGGCGGCCCCGTCGCAAACAGTTATTTATCTAGAAGTCAGTCAAACCGTGACAAGGTCAAATTGTATCTTAGTTATTGTCCGGCGACTCTTGGTTCTTTCGACGCGCTCGCAGCCCTTTGCGACCCGCTCGAGTATATGGAAGGCATGTTGGGAGGTCTTAATCTGGACGCTGAAACAATGGAAACCGTCAAATCAATCGCGACCGATGCCATTGACAAGGTCAAGCCGTTTTTGACCAACAATCAAGGCTTGATAGCGCTCGTGCCGTCTTGGGAATTTTTGAATTCCGAGCAATACGACAAAAGCGCGGGCGAAGCGGGAATCGTCATTGACGGCGTGGCAATCGACAGCAAAGAAGACTTGTACAACTATTACAAGAGTTGCGAATGGGCTTATTACGGATACGACTCAGCCACAGACGACTGGATAAGAAACGGCGACGGCTCAATCAAAATCAAAGACGTTGTCTTGGGACTCGAAGATTATTATGACAGTTATTTCATAAACGGCGAATACGTTTCGGACCTTGTCAACACCTACTATATTGTCGGCACCGGTTTGCAAAATACAATAACCGGCATGACCTACGATTCCGAACTTGACGAATATACAATTATAAAAGGCCACGGCAACAATCGCTACGGCGACGGCACCGTGCCTTATTACAGCAGTTTAGGCGGCCAAAAGGAAAGCGAGATTCCCGAAGGGCACATCATTCGCTACGAAAATCACAGTCACATTGAATGCGGTGCATACTGGGATATCATGGAAGAAGACTGTTACCGCCTTATCGACAGCGTTTTTAACAAATAAAGTATAGCAGTCTGAAAACGCAAAAAATTATTCTTCTAAAAATTGTCTATGCAAACAAAAAAATAAAACGGACGGCAGTTCGCCGTCCGTTTGTAATGTCAGCCACGAAAGTGGGTTCAATATGCGCAGCGTGTCGCTGATTTTGAATCAGCGGTTGGCGGTTGACTTTGAACGGTTTACAAAGCGCCTATCGAGGACAAAGCCCTCTATACCGAATGTATTAGAGGGCTTTGTTGATTTAAGTTTAAGTTCACATAAATTGGGTTGTGAAATATCAAATCAGACTATTTCTTATATCCGCATTTAGGGCACACGCCGTTTGCGTTCATAGCAATGCCGCACAGCGGGCAGCGGTCCATAGTATTCTGAGGTGCATATTCCTCGGAAGCGGCATTGACACCGCTTGTGAATGTGAGTTTCACGATATTGAGTTTGTCCTTCAGAAGATCGTATACAATTTTTATCATGCCTTCGACAGTCATAGTTTCTTTTGTAACGACAAGACGACAATCCGGGTAAGCGGTTGCTAGATCAGTTTTGAAAGCGGGGCCTTTCATCTTGTTGGTCGGAGCGCCATTCCTAATGCCCTGTGCGTCATAAACGCCCAAAACGGCAGGCAGCAGCGGATCGTCTTCCCTCAGAATCAGCGCATGGTCAAAGTTTTTCAAGACATCCCATGCGGTTTTCTGTATTTCGTTGCAGGGGAAAACCATATTCACTCCGTAGTTGATGGTGTCCTCCACTTCAATCGTCAGAACGCCTGTATGGCCGTGCAGATACTGAGCCTCGCCCTTAAAACCGAAAAATCTGTGTGCATACTGCAAATCTAATTTTGTAATGCTTCTCATAGTAATACTCCTTTTTTAATCTGTATATTTACGGGTTGCTTACGCGCTCCCGTATGAGCCAAAATAAGAATCGGGCTATTTAGGTTTTTTGTCGGCAGCGTTTGTCTTCTGACAAGCCGAGCAAAGGCCCTCAAAAACCGTGCGATGTCTGTCAATCTGAAAGCCGGTCTTTTCTATCAACTGTTTGTCTATCTCATATTGATAGTCCAAAGGTATATCAAACACGGCGCCGCAGTCTGTACAGACCATATGATAATGGTATTCCAGTCGGCTATCGTAACGGTTGGGTCCGGGAACTTTGATGTTCAACAGACTGCCGGAATCTGAAAGCTGCTCCAGATTGCGATAAACCGTTCCGCGACTGATATGGCTGTCTATTGCCCGTACTTCTAAATAAATCTGGTCGGCTGTCGGATGGTCGTGATGTTGTTGTACGACGTCCATCACCAACTTTTTTTGTTTCGTCATTCTCTGTTGTTTCGTAAAATTACCTCACATAATGCAAGTATAATGATAATAGGACTTCATATCAATAATAACAAGCATATACCAAATTGTCAAGCGAATAATTTGTGAATTTTTTCACTATTACTTAAACGACTTGCATTAAGAGAGGGCGCATAAATAGTTATAGCTTCCCCGAACCGTTGCAAATCGGTCTGCGCTATCACGCCGGCCGCTAAAAACGGTGTCCCACATCGTTTTCTTAACGCGCCGTTCAAATCCCACGATAAACTATCAAAAAGTCCCGAAAGCCTACTGAATGTAGGTTTTCGGGACTTTTGCGGAAGCGGTGGGATTCGCTCCGCTTGACCAATGCATTCACCTCGCACGACACAGGCACACATCTTTTTCTTCCCCGAACCGTTGCAAATCGGTCTGCGCTATCACGCCGGCCGCTAAAAATGGTGTCCCACACTGTTTTCTTAACGCGGCGTTCAAATCCCACGATAAACTATCAAAAAGTCCCGAAAGCCTACTGAATGTAAGTTTTCGGGACTTTGTCGGAAGCGGTGGGATTCGTAAGGAGCAAAGCGACGGAATAGTGAGAGGAGCAAGTTTACTTGCAAGAACGAGCGTCAGCCACGAAAGTGGGTTTAACACGCGAAGCGTGTCGCTGATTGAATAATCAGCGGGAATTCAAACGCTTATGACTAAAAAAGGGGCAGGCGATTGCCTGTCCTTTTCTGTGGCGGAAGCGGTGGGATTCGAACCCACGAACGAGTTACCCCGTTACCGCATTTCGAGTGCGGGCCGTTATGACCACTTCGATACGCTTCCTTATTCTTGCTATTAAAGTTAGGTGGGCATTGAGGAGCGCCGTGCGCTCATCAAGTTATGACCACTTCGATACGCTTCCTTGTTTTGCTAGTGTAGTTTACATCAATTTTTTTAATTTAGCAAGAGAATAGAACGATAGAGGGCAAAACTGTTGCAACCGCAAAGGCCGAACTGCCGGACAAAAAAACTTATCACGGTAGACTATATTTTGGGCGGCAACCTCGTGTATTGTTTCGTAAATGGTTTATCTGATAGGCTCATTGTGTTGGACGGTGTTTATTTTTGCGGCGGTGCGGGCGACAGTCATCATTATAATAGTGTTGAATAACGAGGGCAAGATTGACTTAAGTAAACTCAAAGTCAAAAGGTTGCATTAACTCCGCCCAAAATCCGTATGTGGCGGTTGCGGTGATCGCCCGTATGCGAAGGAATGGGCCAAACGCTAAAAAGTCTTAAAAATGAAAAAATTGGTATTTTCTGTTGTATTCATTTGTTATTATTGCCGATTTGAAAGGATATTTACCTTTATTTGCCAGTTAAAATAAATGTTGCCAGATTAACCGCATTCGTGTATAATTTTATTAATCAATTTGTGGGGTAGATTTATGAAAAATTTGAGTTTGAAAGACAAAAAACTTTTGGCGCTTATCGGTGTTTCCGTTGTGGTAATGATTTTCGGAATTCTCTTTCTTGTGAACGCAATGGGGATAGCGAATTTCTATAAAAACTACGCAGGGCTTGACAATGCGCTTGCTAAATATATCGTCGTCATATTGACAATGACGGTCGGCATCATGCTTTGGAGCAACGTCGCAATGAACTTTGAAAACAAAAAATTGCGCAACGGTTTGACTATCGGCATTACCGCATTTGCTCTTCTTATGACTCTTCCGCTGACTTACGTGCTTATCGCTATTATGCCTTTTGCGGCAAGTCACAACGGCGCGGATGTGCTCGCGGCGGCAGGCGTGAGTTCTATGGGCGAAATGACGCCTGAACTTATTGCATCGTCTGCAAAGGTGCTAAATTTAAATGCTATTGACGGCATTATGGGCACTCACAATATCTATCTGGGATTTGAAGACTGGTTTGGCGAAGGCGCATTGCTTTGGGTCGTGCTCGTCTTTATGGGCATTCTTGGCGTTGTCTTTCTTGCCGAACCTCTTGCGGCCGGCATTTGTGTCGTCAAGGGCAAACAACTCGCACTTTTTGGCAAAAACTCCAAAGGCAAGTTTGCCGTGGTTTCGATTGTCGAACTGCCGGTTCTCAGAAAAATGAGAGAGGCAGAAGGTTGCTGTGACGGAAATTGCACGTGTTGTGCCCACGCCGCCGAAGAAGGTATGTTAGATGATGCCGCAGAAGAAATCGCGATAGAAACTGTAAAAGACGCTGCCGCCGACGTCGAATAATCGTCGAATAATCGTCGAATAATCGTCGAACAGTAATTTCAAAAATAATATTCAATAAATAAAAATCCATCGCTGAGCGGTGGATTTTTTTATGTTCATATGCTTTTTATG
>CAYIYN010000012.1:0-25083 GCA_964367645.1 uncultured Bacteroidaceae bacterium | reverse complement strand
CCCCCTTCCGCAGTCGGCACGCTGTCTATCGCATAACTCAATTTGCCATTCGCGTTCCTTTGTGCGGTGGAGGTGCCCCCCTTTTGCCGCTATGCCTGCGCACTTTTGTCTGGTGCTCGGCGCTCGCTTTCTCGCCGCCCTGCGGCTCGTGTTCGCAACTTCGTAAAGAGTGAGTGCGTTAATATATACGCTTGCTCGGGGTTTTTTCGCAACTTCGTAATGAGTGAATGCGTATTCACCCTTGCTTGGAGTATTTTCGCAACTTCGTAATGAGAGAGTGCGTATAAATGACGTGTAAAACCGCAATAAAGCGATGAAGAGCGCGAAAAGCCCCCGATAAACCGACCGAAGCGTACTTATGTGTACGCGAGGGTGGGATATCGGGGGCTTGACAATGCTATTCGCGGTTTAGTGCGGTTTTACAGGTTGAAAGGTGTGACTTGGTATACATAATAATTGAGCCAGTTGTAGAAAAGAAGATTTGCGGTTGACTTCCACTTCATATCCACAATGCGCAACTTTTCGTCCACAAAGTAATTGGCGGGCGCCTTGATTTCTAAGCCTTTGTTTAAATCGCGTTCATACTCCGTTAGCAGAGTGAAACGGTCGTATTCGGCATGGCCTGTAAAAAAGAAATTGCGGTTGTCGGAGGTTTTTGCAATGGCTATACCTGCCTCAGGGGACGTGGCAAGAATGCTGACGTCGCTTTGGCGGCGCAACGCTTCTTCGTCGATTGCGGTATGGCGCGAATGAGGAATATAGAAAGTGTCGTCCATCCCCTTTAGGAGCATATCGTTTTCAACAACTGCATTGGTTGGGAAAACTCCGAAAAGTTTCTCTTTTAGGTCCACTTTTTTTATACCGAATTTATGATACAAAGCCGCTTGCGCACCCCAACAAATATAGGTTGTGCTTGTGACATTTTTTTCGGCAAAATCAATGATTTCAGTCAGTTCGTCCCAGTATAAAACGTCCTCAAAAGGTATGTTTTCAACCGGCGCGCCCGTGACTATCATGCCGTCGAATTTCTTTTGTTTTGCCTGCTCAAAGGTGCAATAAAACTTTTGCATATGGTCAACAGACACGTGCGTGCTGCGATAACTCGCCGTGTTTATGAGCGTGATATTAACCTGCAAAGGAGTGTTGCCAAGCAAACGCATAAGTTGCGTTTCGGTGACTTCTTTTGTGGGCATAAGATTTAGGATTGCCACTTCGAGCGGGCGGATATCCTGCGTGCCGGCTCGTGCGCTGTCCATAACGAAAATCTTTTCGTTTGTGAGAATGGTGTGCGCCGGTAACTCTTTGGGTATGACTATTGGCATAATTTCATTTTGTCCTGATAGGACATCTCCGTTGTATTACATTTTAGATTGCTTCAAATGCGTGTTTTAGGTCTTCGATAAGGTCTTCCGCGTTTTCTATGCCGCAAGAAAGACGAATAAGGTCGGGTGATACGCCTGCGGCATACAATTCCTCATCGCTCATCTGACGGTGTGTTGCGCTTGCCGGATGCAAACAGCACGAGCGCACATCGGCAACGTGCGTTTCAATAGCGATAATTTTTAACTCGTGCATAAACTTTTCCGCCGCAGCTCTGCCACCGATTACGCCGAAACTTACAACTCCGCAACTGCCGTTGGGAAGATATTTTTTTGCAAGGTCGAAATACTTATCTCCTTCAAGTGAGGGTTGAACAACCCAGGTGCATTTTGGTTCAGATTTAAGATATTTTGCAATCGCTAAGCCGTTTTCACAGTGGCGTTTGATTCTAACATGCAGACTTTCAAGCCCCAAATTGAGATAGAATGCGTTTTGCGGCGACTGTATAGAGCCAAAATCCCTCATAAGGTGAGTTGTCGCTTTGGTGATAAACGCGCCTGCTTTTCCAAAATGTTCCGCATATACAACACCGTGATAACTGGCATCCGGCGTGGTAAGTCCGGGGAATTTGTCCGCGTGTGCAAGCCAGTCGAAATTGCCGCTGTCGACGATTGCTCCGCCGACCGCTGCGCCGTGTCCGTCCATATATTTGGTGGTGGAATGAGTGACGATGTCAGCACCCCACTCGATAGGACGGCAGTTTACGGGAGTTGCGAAGGTGTTGTCGATGATAAACGGAACGCCGTGACGGTGCGCCGCTTTGACAAATTTTTCTATGTCGATAACTGCAAGCGCCGGATTTGCGATTGTTTCACCGAAAACCGCTTTTGTATTGGGGCGGAATGCCGCTTCCAATTCCTCGTCGGAGCAGTCGGGCGAAACAAAAGTGAAATCTATGCCCATTTTCTTCATCGTGACGGCAAAGAGGTTGTAAGTTCCGCCGTAAATGGTGGACGAAGACACAATGTGATCGCCGCACGTTGCGATGTTAAATACGGCAAAAAAGTTTGCCGCTTGGCCTGAGGAGGTGAGCATACCTGCCGTACCGCCTTCCATCTGTGCGATTTTTGCCGCTACGTAATCATTTGTGGGATTTTGAAGTCTTGTATAAAAATAGCCCGCCGCTTCAAGGTCAAACAACTTTGCCATATCGGCGCTGGTGTCATACTTAAATGTTGTGCTTTGAATTATAGGAATTTGTCTTGGCTCGCCGTTAGAGGGCGTGTAGCCTCCTTGTACGCAAATCGTTTCAATACGTTTTTTGCTCATAGTGTTCTCCTTTTGTTCCCTTTATCTTGCGTTGTATTCTTTTTTTACGCGGTCAAGTTTTCTGTCCTCTTCTCTGCGCTTTATCGTTTCTCTCTTGTCGTGACCTTCCTTGCCTTTGCAAAGACCCAATTCCACTTTGACAAGTTCGTCCGAGAAGTAAAGTTTGAGAGGGATAAGTGTGTAGCCTTTTTGGTCGACTTTTGCTTTGAGTTTGCGGATTTCGGATTTGTGAAGCAGGAGTTTCCGCGCCCTCTTGCTGTCCACGTTGTTATAACTGCCCTGCTTGTAAGATGCGATATGAGCGTTCATCATAAGCACTTCGCCGTTTTTTATAATGGCAAAACTGTCACGCAAGTTTACCGTGCCGGCTCTAACCGACTTGACCTCGCAACCGACAAGCGCAATACCCGCCTCGTAAGTATCCTCTACGACAAAATCGTGGTAGGCTTTTTTATTCAGAGCAATTATTTTCATTTAGCGCGACGACCTTATTTTGTCAATTTGGTTGGAACTTGGGTTGGTCTTTCGTTGTTGGGTTGTTTCTTTTGCGAATATAAGTTCAGTTCATAATTATAATATAGATTATCTTAGTCTTCAAGCGTTTTTGTCCGAGAATAAAAAAACGGCTCCGAATAAGTCGGAGCCGTCACATTTAACTATGGGTTAGTCGCCTATTGTGCCAACAACAAAGCAGATTATCGCGCATACGATGATGAACGCGAACAGCGAGAAAGTGACTTTTTTGAGAAGACCTTCTTTGCCCTTTTCCTTGTTTTTGCCGTAATAGGTATCTGAAGCACCCGTGATAACTCCGACGTTGTCGCTTGTGCCTTTTTGCATCAATACTATGACGATCATTGCGATTGCCGAAATGACCATCAAAATCATAAATGCCGTTGTAACCGCTTGTCTTGTCGCATAAGGAATGGACGTAACGCCCGTGGTCGCGGCAAGAAGTGCGTAACTGAATGTATCCAGCATTTTTTTACCTCCGTAAAAATCAACTCTGTGATTTTAGCATAGCGCGCAAGTTTTGGCAAGCGTTTTAAACAATTTCTATTTTGCTTTAAAACAGACAAAAAGCCACGCCTTTAGCATCTTAACATCTCCAAAAAGAAATTACAACACCCTTTCTGCCTTAGCGGCATATATTAAAACCGACGGAGGCTAAATAATGACATATAACAACTTCTCAAGCGACCTGCCGTATCCTGAAGTCGAGGTACAAAAAAACCTTGCCGACAGCAAACTGCTGATGCCCAACTATGCAGGCGCGGCGGGCGAATTAACGGCAATCACTACTTACAGTTTTCAAAGTTTTATTTCGTTGAAAAATCCGGAACTTGTCACGATTATGGAAGAGATTTCCAGGACGGAAATGCACCATTTTAAACTGCTGGGCACTACGATTTTCAAACTGGGCGGCTATCCCGTTATGGGCGGACGCACCTATTGGAACGGCGGATTTGTCAACTATACGATTGACCCCAAAAAGTTTTTGCAGCAGAACATTATGGCAGAAGAAACCGCGATTCTAAATTATGAAAGGACAATTTTAAACCTCAGCCAAGAGAGTTTAAAGTTGCTTTTGGAGCGAATTATACTTGATGAAGAGATACATATCAAGATTTTCAAGGACTTGCTTGCAGGAGAATACGGAAACTAAAAAAGCCAAATCGCTCGCTTGGTCAACGCACGAGTTACTGCCCCGTTTATGAAATGCTTTTTGCAAGGTTTAATATAATAGGTAGGGCGCGGTCAAACTGCGCCCCGACTTTGAAATATTCTTCGTCGCCAAGCCCGTAAGGGTCGGCGACTTCTTCATTTAACAATCTTTCATCGGAAAGAGAAAAAACTTTCTTATCACAGCCAAAATGCTCAATAACTTTGGCTTTTAGCACTTCGGTCATCGTTATCACTAAATCGCTTGACGACACCAGTTCCTGCGTTAAAAGTTTGCTGCAATGTTCTTTGGGACAAAGTCCGCGCTCTTTTAAAACTTTTTGACTGCCCTCTGACATACATCTGTTGTGGTTTAATAAGCCCGCGCTGTCGGTTTCGCAATCAAAACCGTGCTCCAAAGCATACGTAGAAAACATCTGCTCAAGCAGCGGACTTCGGCAAATATTTCCTAGACATACAAAACAGATTTTCATTATTTATACCGTTTTTCCGCCTGCCGCTTTATTGACGCGGTTCATAACGGAAATTTCAATTCCGCTTCCGTTCAACTGCTCGACGATTATGTTTGTGAAATTTTCTTCCGCACGCCTTAACGCTGCGTATATATTTCTTGCGTAGTCGTCGGCGGTGATGCCAAGGTCAATGATGTTCCTGTCTTCAGTTAAATCACGGTGTACATCGCGAAAAACCAGCACGGGGCTTCCGCCCTCTTTTTCAATTCTGTCATATTCGTTGACGGCGTGTTCGACGTTTAATGCCACGACTGTGTCAACTTTTGGCGCATAGTGGGTATATTTCATGCCCGGTGATTTGGCAATTTTTATAATGCTGCAATTTTGACTTATGTCACCCAAAACCTCCAAAAGCATTTCGGCGGTAATTGCGCCCGGTCTTAATATCGTGGGAGTTTCTGCGGTCAAATCAAGCACCGTACTTTCTATCCCCACCCTGCACGGGCCTCCGTCCAAAATAAGGGGAACAAGTCCGTCCAAATCATCCAAGACGTGTTTTGCGGTTGTTGGAGAAACGTGTTTGCTGCGGTTTGCGGACGGCGCGGCAATGATTGATGAGCGCTCTATAAGCTCGCGCGCAACGGGATTGTCGGGCATGCGAAGTGCAACAGTATCGCCGCCTGCGGTGACAACCGACGGGATTTTGTCGCTTTTTTTTAAAATTATGGAAATAGGTCCGGGCATAAAACGCTTTGCCAGCGCGTAAAACTCCGCAGGAATGTCCTTTGCTATATCGGCAACTTGGTCAAGCGACGAGATATGAACAATAAGAGGATTATCTTGCGGTCTGCCTTTTGCGATAAAAATCTTTTTCACCGCCTCGGCACTGTAAGCGTCCGCACCCAAACCGTAGACGGTTTCTGTTGGGAAAACGACCGTATCGCCGTTTTTTATAAGTTGAACCGCTTTGTCAAGTCCTTCTTCTATTGAAAGCACCTGTGTTTTCATACAAGCCTGTAAATCGTAAATGTGTCTGTATCGCTGAACTTTGCAAAGACAAAAACGTCGGACGGGCTGGTTGTCGGGGCATACAGAGTGCTGCCGGTGACCATATTTGCAGCAAGTATTATGTTTTTGCTAACGTCAGCGTTGAGATTTTTTATGCCATACGTTGTCTTGTTTTCGGAATCTGTGACGGTAAACATATAGCAACCGACCTTATATATGGGTGTACCAGTACTATTTTTGGTTATATCTCCGAGTGCGACGCTGTAATCGCTCATCTGCGTGATTTCCACTCCGTCAAGCGAAAGAAGAACTCTCACCGTATTGGCGCCATCCTTTCTTTCAGCTATCGTGTAATAGCCCATAAAAGGATCGATTTTGGTGTAATTGAAAGGTATTACGATTTCGCCTTTCACATTGAAACCGCCGTAAAGCGTATCTCCCTCGGTATCAAGCACGGTGGCTATTATCATGCCGTTGTTTAGCCCTGCCGTGGTGATAGTATAGGTATCGTTTTCCGCGAGAATTTTGCCTGATTTATCGTAGATGCGGAGCATACTGGGCAACACCGATACAACGCCGTAGCCGTCGGTGAATATCAACGCAAGGTCATAAAACGCCACTTCGGAAATTTCAGTCACCGACTTTGACGTTATGCCAAAGTTGCCAGAAAGCGAGAGTACGACATTCAAATTGCGGTCCAAAATAAACTGGTCGTAATATCCTTTTTTGTCGCTGTCAACGCTGATGCAGTATGTTGCGTAAAAATATCCCGATTGCAAAAAACTGGACGTTGATATGCCGTTTCGCGTGCTGTCATAATAATTGTTCGCGAGGTTCAAAAAATATTTATCGGAATTGTAAACCGAAATTGCATCGGTGTCGGCATCATAAATATGGCGCGAAACCTTCATATAAATTCCTTCGTAAAGGTAGGTATAATCCTCTTCGGCTGTGACCTGCCAATCCTCGTGAATGAAAAATCTGCCGTTACCCATATAAGTGATTTCGCTGTAATATTCAGTTTCGCCGTTATCCGAAAAAGTGCCGTACTCCGTGCCTGCCATATTAGTGACGCTGGACGGTACGCCTGCCCTTATTTTAAAGATACGCGAAGTGTCTTTGCTGTCTTCTACCGTCCCTATGACCACAACGTAGTCATTGTCAAAACCGTAAATTTTCGTCAGCGTTGCTCCGACGTTTTTGACTCTGCACGCAACTTTGCCCGTTGAAACACGGTATATCGAAGTATAGGAAGTATCGACGGATTTGTTGACATCGTAGGTCGGCGACACGGCGATAAGTTCTTTTGAAAGAACGTTCACAACCTTTGTTAAATCAATTTTTGTGAGCGTTCCGCTGCTTCCCGTTGTGACTGTGCCCTGAATGTTTGCGCGCGCTATTTTCAACCTGCCGTTTTTGTCATACACGGATACACCGCCGTCCGCACTTTGAATGACGTACAGACCGTAATAAACTTTTAGGGCAACTATAGCCGTCGCTTCGGGGAACAGCAGTTCGGTGTCACCGCAGCGCATAACAGACAAATAAGTTCCGTTGGTGACGACGAAAGAATTCATTTCTTTAAGATATCCGCTGCCTGAATTCTTATTGTAGTTTGCAGAAAGCGTAGTAAAAACACTCCAATCAGACGGCAGAATCATTTCAGCCTTCACACCGGTGAATTCATCAAGGCTGTTGGTATTTTGATATATCGCCGTCAAATCGGTAACCGCTGATGGTTTATTTTTGTCTTTGTTGCATGAGGTAAGTGCAAATATAAAGCATACCACCACCAACATAGCCGCTATAATTTTGGCTGATTTTTTCATATATACTCCACAAAATAATGACTGCTTATTTTCACACCAAGCAATTCATATACGATGTCTTTTAGTTCCAAATTGGCTTTGGTTTTCAAAGCCTTTGGTATATCTCTTTGTTCACCCGACAAAAACGCTCTGCTAACGCCGTCGATTATAACAGACGTATAATCCGCACAATGGCGGCATACGATGCCTCCGCTGCTGTTAAAGGCACAGTCTTCTTCAAGAATGCACCCGCAGGACGAACAGAGCGTGAAGTTTAGGTCGTAGCCGTTGTCCGACAGTGCCGCAAGCAAAAAATCTGCAACGGCATCGGGCGCGGACACGTTTTCAAAAGCCATTGATTTTAACGCTCCGACTGCGTGCATAAACAGTGATGGCTCGCTTTCGGGCGAAAGTTTTTGAAGCACGTCCATTATGAGTGCGGCGGCATAATAACTTTCGAGATTTGCCGTAAGAGCGCCAAAACTCTCAATTTGCGTGCATTCCGTCACTATGTAGCGGTCGCCGCGTCCGGCAAACATATATTCGCCAAAGTTCATAGGTTCGGCGGCATAGCGCAGTTTGGCATGCGGTTTTAAGCACCCTTTTGCCGTGGCTGTGACTCTGCCCTCTTCAAGCGTGACGAGAGTCAAAATCATATCCGTTTCGTTGTACGGTACGGCGCGGGTGACTATCGCTGTGACTTTTTTTTGTTCCATCAGCCTTTAAGATCCTTGGCGTCGTAGCCCAACTCGCGCATAAGGTATGTGCTGTCACGCCAATCGGATTTGACTCTGACGTATAGCGTCAAAAAAACCTTGCTGTCCGTCATTTCTTCCAAGTCTTCCCTTGCGGCGGTTGCGATTTTTTTGAGTGTCGCTCCGCCTTTGCCTATTACTATCGATTTGTGCGACTGTTTTTCGACGATTACGTCGGCGTCGATGTCGTATATCGGCTTATCTTGACGAAGTTCAAATTTGTTGATATAAATGCCGATTCCATAAGGAATTTCTTTATCGAGGAGATACAGCGCTTTTTCTCTTATTGCCTCCGCCGCCATAAAACGCATGGAACTGTCGGTGAACATATCTTCGGGAAAAAGTTGTTCGCCCTCAGGCAAAAGTGCAACAATTTCATCAAGCAAAGGTTTCAAATTCTGCTGTTTTTTCGCGCTGATAGGCACAATGGCTTTGATGTTTTGGTGCGCCGTCAGTTTTTCCAAACAGTTGAGCATTGTCGGTCTTGTTACGCTGTCTTCTTTGTTCAAAGCGACAATTAAATTGCCGCCGTCGGCGTACTTTTCGATAAATTCGTAGTCCTCTTTTTGAAGTCCTTTGGAGGCGTCAACGACATACAGTATGCCTTCCACATCTTTTAAACCCGCTTCGACGGATTTCATCATATATTCGCCGAGTTCATTTTTGGTTTGGTGTATGCCGGGAGTGTCAATAAGCACTATCTGCCAATTTTCTCCGTCTTTTTCGCCGTTTACAATTCCTAAAATTTTATTGCGTGTGGTTTGCGGACGCCATGATACAATGGCAACCTTTTCACCCACCAAAGAATTGACGAGCGTTGACTTGCCGGCATTGGCAAGTCCTGCAATACATATAAATCCCGATTTCATATATCTCCTGTGTTTTTGGTTAAAGTTTTTGTTCAATATCTGTACTTATAAGCCTTTGGTGCTAAACGCTTAGTATGCGCGCTTTATATTTGTTCTCTGTTTTGTTCCCTATGTTAGCGGAATTCAGTTCCTGTGCTTTTATTGAGGCTGTTTTATAATCCCACGGCTGCCATAATTTCACGCTGATGTGCCGTCATTATCTCTTCTTGAGCTTTGTCAACGTGGTCAAAGCCGAGCAGATGCAACATACCGTGACAAAACAAAAAACCCAGTTCGCGCTCGTAGGAGTGGCAGTATTCATCCGCCTGTTCTATGGCGCGTTTGCGGCAAATCATTATGCTGCCGAGTGCAACTTTTCCGCCGACTTTGTCGCAATCGGAAAAATCCGTTTGTGACATCGGGAGTTCCCTTTTTTCGAGATACGGAAAACTTAAAACGTCCGTGACTGCATCCACTCCGCGGTTCAAGCGGTTGAATGAACGTATTGTTTCAGTATCCACAACCGCCAAATCTACGGTGAAAAAATCCTTTTGATTTAGACACCCAAAAAGCGCTTTTTCCACTCTTCTGAGCAGTTTTTTTTCGCTTAAAGACAGTCCGTCAAAATCTATCATTTTTTCTTCTCGTACGAAATACGGCTGTGATGGACGCTTGGCAACACTTCGACTATCGTCTTTTTGATAAGAGCCAAATCGTTGAACGTTATAGGACATTCGTCAAATTGCCCCGCATTCATCTTTTCTTGAACAAGCCCATCGATTTTTTCTTCAAACGCTTCTTTGGTTTCGGGCATATTTGCTCTCAGAGCCGCTTCGACCGTGTCGGATATCATAACAATCGCTGCGACTTTGGACTGCGGTTTGGGCCCTGAATAGGCATAGTCAACGGAGGGCAACTGCGCATCTTCGGTGAATGCAAGCGCTTTGCGGTAAAAATACCCAACCGGCGTGGTGCCATGGTGTTCGCGGCAAACAGCAACGATTTCCGGAGGCAGTCTGTATTGCTTTGCAAGGATTTCGCCAAACAGAGTGTGAGAGGTTATCATGCTCACGCTGACTTCGGGAATAAGTTCGTCGTGAGGGTTATAATTGGATTGGTTTTCCGAAAAATAGATTGGCGCTTTGAGTTTGCCAATGTCGTGATAATAAGCCGCGCATTTTGCAAGGTGAGGATTTTCGCCTATGCTGTTTGCGCACGCTTCCGCAAGATTTCCGACCACCAAGGAATGATTGAAAGTGCCGGGCGCTTCGCTTGCCAGACGTTTAAGCAGCGGCTGACTGAGATTTGTCAATTCGTCCAATCTAAAATCGTCCGCAATGTTGAATGCACTTTCCAATACGGTTACGATAGGCATAAACACCAGTATGGAGGCAACCGCCGCTCCGTAATGCCAAAGCACGTTAAACAACACTTGTATGTTTAAATCTCCCGCTGCAAGAGTGGAAATTATAACAAGCGGTATTGCAATAAGAGAGGCAAGCAACGACCGTATCAAAAACTTAAGTCTAGTCAAGTGCTTATCTGTGAAAAAGATAACGCCGACGGCACTGATACAACTCCATATAATGCTTGCGACCACCTCGCCAAGCAGCAATTCGCCGCCCGCAAGTTGATCGGTGAAAACGCAGGACACCAACAACATTATTGTCGTTGTGGCAAGCGCAAAAAGTGCGGTTCGTCTGTCAACCAGTTCCACAACAACAAGGACGACAAGCGCGAGAGGAACGGCGTAAACGTTTAAGAAGCGTATCGTTGACATGCAGACGATATATGTCACAGCAATCAAAATTGAAACAAGCAAGAAATTGCTCACCATAAATTTTTTGCCGTTTGACAACGTGTAAAGACCTGCGTACAAACCGAAAAACAAAATTGCCATCGTGACGAATTTGCCCGCGGTTTCGGCGGCGTATTCTTCTGTGAACGCACCCAAAAAATTGCCTGTCATAAATATGGCAAACAATGTCATTGCACCAATCATAAACAGCGTTACCGGCAAGCATCTGAAATATCCTTGCCAAAACTGACGTTTGTTGATGCGTCTGTTTCGCTCTGCCAGCGACATATCTTTTATGTCTTCAATCATATGCTTTCCTTTTGAGCGCGATGCTCGCTTAAGTTGAATTGAGCATGGCTCATATAGGGTGATGTAGCGCATTGCCAACTTTTAATTGACTAATCTTCTTTTAGCGGCTCTTCGCGTTTGGCGTTTGTATTTGAGCGTTCCGACTCTCTTTCGGATTCCGCTTTTTCATAAGCGCGCACTATCCTGGACACCAGTTCGTGACGCACGACGTCACGGTAATCCAGTTCCACTATTTCTATGCCTTTGACGTCTTTTAGTACGCTTACCGCATCTTTCATTCCGCTTGTGATGTGATACGGCAAGTCAATTTGAGTGATATCTCCCGTCACAACGATTCTGCTGCCCTCGCCCATGCGCGTGAGGAACATTTTCATCTGCTCCTTGGTTGTGTTTTGGGCTTCGTCCAAAATGATAAAACTGTTTGAAAGCGTGCGTCCTCTCATATAGGCTAAAGGAGCGATTTCTATGCTGCCCCGCTCGATGCTTTTTAGATATCCCTCTGCGCCCATCAAATCTTGAAGAGCGTCGAAAAGCGGTCTTAGATACGGGTCCACCTTTTCGGCGAGATCTCCCGGCAAAAATCCCAGTTTTTCGCCGGCTTCAACGGCCGGACGTGTGAGAATGATTTTGTCGACTTCGTGATTTTTTAGAGCATAGACTGCAAGGGCGACGGCAAGATACGTTTTGCCCGTGCCGGCAGGCCCCACACCAAAGACAATTTGACTGCGCTTGATTGCGTCCACATATTGTTTCTGTCCCAAAGATTTGGGGCGGATAATTTTTCCTTTTGCTGTTATTGCCACAGTGCCGAGCAGGTCGGTAAGCGAATTGATTTGTCCGCTGCGCACCATATCTATAACAAGCGTTATCTGTTGAGGCTTGAGAGGTTCTTTGGATGAAAGGGTGACAAGAGCATCGATTGCCGCGAGCGCATCTTCCACATTTTCTGGTTCACCCGTAACTTTCATCACCGTACTGCCGGAAAAAATGTTGACGTTGAACGCTTCTTCGATACGCTGAACGTTGTCGTCAAGTTCCCCAAAAAGCGAAACAAGACTGTCGTAGTTGTCAAAATGCTTATCTTTTGATATTCTCATCGTTTAACTGACGCACTCTTCTATCGTCGCGATAGCCGTAATGCTCACGCCCAACTCGTTTACGGCGGATTCCGTCTGATACGAAATTAAGGTGGCGCCTGCAGGCAGTTGCGACGTTAGACAAGACATCGTCTTTCTCCTCATATCTGCGTCCGTAAGGGCGTTAATGCTTTCTGCTGATTTCAATTCCGTAAACGTCCAGTTGTAGACTTTGTACGGAATGAAATAGTTGTTTTTTGTCACCGTAAGGCTCACCCTAAAATTGTCATAAGGCGAGTCCGGACTTTTTGGAACTTTGCCAAAAAACGACAGTTTTGTTATACTTTTTTCCTTCCCTTCTACGGAAGCAATGATCACGTTTGGGAAGAACATTGTTTTTTTGCAGATTGTGGTGCCGTAGACCTCACCGTCGGCACGTGATGGAATTTGCTCCTCTCTTACCAAGAGATAAGGCTCGATAAGCGTCTGCCCTGCCTTGACTTTGTCGCCTGTTTTTACGATAGCGGTGCCGTCGTAGACAATCACTCTTGAGATGACACAGTCTTTTTTTGCTGCAACGGTGTTGCCTTTTGCCGAAAGAAAATATTCTTTGTCCAATTCCTCGCGCAGGGTGACGTACACGCGCGTACCTTGACGCACAACCGATGCAAACGACACCCCGTCAAGCGCAAGCAGTCTATCTTCAATAGCTGCAGTGTCAATCGAGGGCAAAAAAGCGCCTTCAACAACTCCGTACTCGCTTAAAACGCTTACCGCGTCTTTTGTTAGTGTGCCGTCTAAGACGATTTTAATGACGAATTTCGGATAAACCGCGACGGCGGTTATTGCCAAAATTGCACCCATTGTAACGCCTACGCGAGCAAGTGCTCCCGCGAGAGCGGGTAGCGCGCCACAGTATCCTATTACTTGATAATTATAACATAGGCGATCCAATAATGCAATAATCTTTGCGCTGTGTCTTGCATAGCAAAAAAACGTCGCGCTCCCCGATTCATATGATTTTGGGAATATAACGCCTTCTTTTTTTAGAGTCGAATACAGTCTTGACGTATTTTCGGTGTTAACCTTAATTTGCACTTTCCCAAAAGGATAACGACGTAATTGTTTTGTCTTTTTTTTGCGCATTTCGCGTGCAGTTGCTGCAAGTTTGCTTTCCTCTTCGGATTTGTTTTTCCCACATTTTGCGTCTTCGGTTTCGAATGTATTTTCCGCGCGGTTTATTTTTTCGGTGCGGTTACGTTCACTGTTTTTAGAGTGCATAATCTTTTCCGCGTTATTTAGGAATTCAGCACGGTTAGAATGATAATTTTCCTTGAAATTATGAAATAAATTATTCAAAAAAGATGCTTTTGATTTTCCCTTTGACGAGGACATCTCCGCCTCCTATTTCAACAAAATCCAGTTTTTCACCTTCGATACGGACAACTAGGTTTTTTACGCGCAGTTTGATTTCGTCACGGTGCGATAAAAGTATTGTTTTTGTGCCTTCCACAACGATATACTCGTCGCCGATTGCGGTGACGGCAAATTGAGAAGTCACTTCCGCAAGCCCGAATTTGTTTAGTATTTCTGATATAAACATATAAAAACATACTCAAATACCGTTTGGACTATGACAACTTGGCTGAAGTCTGACAATATTATCAAAAGAAACTCTGTATTATTAAATAGAACCCATTCACAGCAATTCACAGTCAAAAACAGCGTAAAAAATATTAGGAGTGTAAATTAGGAGTTCAAAAAATATTAGGAGTGTAAATTAGGAGCGTAAAAAATATTAAAAATTTAGCGATAAAGCAATTCGCAATAAAAAACGCAACCGCATTACGGTTGCGTTGTTGGTCAAAGAAGTTTTGTCAAATTTTCAAATCGCCGTCGTCGTCCAAGTCATCAGCAAACTCTTTGTCCTCTTCAAACGGTGCTTTGTCTTCGTTGCCGATTGCGTCGGACGCCACTTCACCAAACGGCAATGCGCCCTTATCAACTTCTATGTAGTTGGACTCCTCTTCGGGACCGCTCGACGTTTCTTTAACTTTGGCTTGCAAAGGTATATTGATAATTTCTTCTTTTTCGGCAATTTCTTTAAATGAGGTCGTATCACCTTGCCATTGAAGTTTAATTTCGCCTATAGGACCGTTACGGTTTTTCCTTATAATCATTTTTATAAGTCCTTCGGGCGTATTGGGATTGGATTTTGACGGATCGTGCAAAAACGCCACTACGTCGGCATCTTGTTCAATTGCGCCGCTGTCACGAAGGTCACTAAGTTGCGGTTCTCTGTCCTTTTCTTTTTCCACTCCGCGGGACATCTGTGAAAGAGCCAAAATCGGCACTCCCAAATCTTTGGCATAAACCTTAAGTTTTCTTGACATATCGCTGACTTCATTTTGGCGTGAATCGGAAGAGCGGTTTGTTTCGGGTTTCATAAGTCCTATGTAGTCCACAATGACAAGGTCAAGCCCGTGATCGCGTTTTAGGCGGCGGCATTTTGACAGCACGTCCGACGGACTGTTGAGCGAATAGTCGTCGAGATATAAAGGCGCACCGTTCAGCGCGTTGAAAGCCTGATAAAGTTTTCCGGTGTCTTCGCTAGATAGATTTCCTCTTGTATCCATATCGTTGAAAGTGACGCCCGAAACGTAGGCTAACATACGCTTTACAAGCAGTTCGGATTGCATTTCAAGCGAGAAAACCGCAACGGTCTTGCCGCGCAAAGCGATATTTGCGGCAAAGTTCAGCGCAAGTGCGGTTTTTCCGACTGCAGGACGCGCGGCAAGTATTATGTATTCGCCGGGTTTCATACCTTTTGTCTTTGCATCAAACTGAGGAAATCCTGTGTAAACGGCGTTTCTAACAATGTTTCCTGTTTGCGTTGCTTGTATGTTTTGCATCGCTTCGGACAGTGCGGTACCGGCATGTTCTAGTTGTTTATCGCTGACTTGTTCCGCTATAGAATAGACAAGTTGTTCCGCTTTTCCCAAAGCATCTGCACCGGAAGTGCACTGATAGGAAAATTCGAGTATTTCATTGCCGGCGGAAATTACTTTTCTTGTCAGGGAGTCACGGCGGACGATATCGGCATAATATTTGCAGTTGGCGGCACTGGGAATGGACTCTGTCAGTTCACTCAAGTAATCGACTCCGCCCACGTCGTCTAGTTTGCCAACAAGTTCCAACTTGTCGGCAACCGATACCATATCCACGGGCTTTGACTGCGAAATCAAATCGCGCATAGCCTCAAAAATCGTGCGGTGACCGTAAAGGTAAAAATCTTCGACTTTAAGAGCGGGGATAAGGTCGCCTGCTGCCTTGTCGTCAATCATTGCCGCGCCGATAACGTAGCGTTCCGCTTCGACGTTGTTGGGCATAACACGCCCTGTCTTTTTTTCGATTTTATCCTTTCGTGTTTCAATTTTGTCTGCCATTTTTTCCTCCGACTGCTGTCGACACCGCCGCGACGACAAATATAACTGCCAGTCCGACCGAAATAAGAACACCGTACCAAGCAGCAGAATTCGGCGAGCGTCTGTTAAGTGTCACCGTTTGTTCACCCGCTTTGCTTACGTTAAACAAATGGTGATAATTTTTGCCTTCGATAACCAAATTCCCGTTGCTTGTGATGGATTTATAGATTGTAGCATAGTCAAAGACTATTTTCAAGTCGGAATAAAAGTTTGACTCGTAATTTCTTTCGCCGTCGGAAATGGCGTTTTCAACGCAAGCATAAAGAATGTCGCAATCAAAGTTAAAATCGGTGCTGTAAATATTCCAAAATTCGCCGTCTTTTTCTACCGTTCTTGAATAATCGGCGGTGCAAGGCAGTTTACGCTCCGAGGAATCAACGGACACTTTTGCCGTTATGGCAAGAGTTTCTTCGTCGTATTCAAGCGATTGAATATATAAAGCGACCTTGCTTTGCTCAGGGAGTGCAACATCGTCATTGCACGAAGAAAGCAAAACACAAAAAAACAGCGTCACAACTATCGCCGTTGCAAAAACTATTCGCCGTGCCTTGTCTTCAACAAAAATCATGCATGCCTCAAAGCATTGTTTCGAGTTCGTCCAAAGTGTTTGAAAATTCCGTCATAGCCTTTTCATACGGCTCGTCGCTTTCCAAATCGACGTCGGCAAGCCTCAATATGTCAAGCGGAGGAAGACTGCCGCCGGCGGAGAGAAATTTCTTGTATTTTTCAAAAAACTTTTCACCTTGATTTAGAAACATTTCGGCGATAGATACTGCCGCCGTTATGCCGGTTGCGTATTTGTATACGTAGAAACTGTTATAAAAATGGGGAATACGCGCCCACTCATAGCGGATAAGTTCATTGTGCTTTACCGCCCTGCCGTAATATTTTTTGTTCAGTCCATAATAAATGTTTGAAAGCGCATCGGCGTTTATAGGCTCTCCGCGCTCTGCAAGCGAATGAGCCGCACTCTCAAACTCTGCAAACATAGTTTGTCTGAAAAGCGTTGTGCGGAACATATCCAAATAATAACTCAAAAGATATTTTCTGAAGTCCCCCGTTGCGGTTCTCAACAGATACTTTATAAGCAGCACTTCGTTGACAGTTGATGCGATTTCGGCAACAAAAATTTCATAGCCCGCTTTTTCTTCAGGCTGATTTTTGTCCGAATAATAAGAGTGCAAAGAATGCCCCAACTCGTGGGCTATGGTAAAAACGTCGTGTGTTGTACGGGTATAATTCAATAGTACGTACGGATGCACGCCGTAACAGCCCCAACTGTATGCGCCGCTCCGCTTGCCTTTGTTTTCAAAAACGTCAATCCAACCGTCGTTGAAAGCAGATGACAAAATGTCGCCATATTCGCTTCCAAGCCCTTTAAGTGCCGATTTCACCGTTTCAACTGCCTTTTCATACGGCATCGCCAAATTATGTTCGGCTACAATAGGCACGTGCAAATCGTACATATTGAGGTCTTTGAGTCCTAAAACTCGGCGGCGCAACGCGATGTAACGGTGCAGCGGTTTCAGTCCGCCGTCAACGGCGGAGAGCAGTTTTTTGTAACATAGCGGGGTGACGTTTTCAAGATACATCGAATAGTCCAAAGAGGAACTGAAGCCGCGCGTTTTTGCATAAAACCAATCCTTTTTTACGTTGCCAGCATAATTAGTCGCAAGCGTGTTTTGGTGTTCGCGGTAGGCGTTGAACATACTTTCAAACGCCGCTTTTCTGACCTCTTGCGACGGACTTTGCAAAAGCAGTGAATAGGTGCCGTGACTGACCTCAACTTCCTTGCCTTTTTCGTCTTTTACGGGCGCAAACTTCACGTCAGCGTTGTCAAACATTGAAAAAACTTCTTCAAACCCTTCGGCAAAAAGACGAGTTTCTGTGAGAAGTTTTTCCTCTTTTTTGGATAGGATTATATTTTTTTTGCGAATCAGTTCTTCAAAAAATACCGAGTAGTCCGAAAACTTTTTGCTTTTGGATAATTTTTCAAGTTTATCTATCGGGAATGCAACAAGTTCGGGCGTAATAAAAGAACTTTCGGACGAATAGCGCACGGACAGCATTTCGGCTCTCTCGCTCATGCCTTGATAAAGGGATACGCGCGTATCTTCGTCCAGGTGCATCTTGGCAAATTGATACAATTTTGAAATGTCGTGGCTAAAAGACGTACATTTTAAAAGACATTCAAACAGTTTGTCGTCATCACCGAGTTTGCCGTTGTATTCGGCGATTGACGTCAAATTTTCGGATACGGCGAAAAACCGTTCTTCCCATTCGTCCGTGCAGGAAAATATGTCGGACAATTTCCACTTGTAATTGTTGTCTATTTGCTCTCTTTGTTTAAGTTTCATATCGCGCCCATATACAGTTTTTTGTTTACAAACGAAAAAATTCCCGCTTGCCGTATAACAGAATACCCTATCGCTGTTGAAAGTATTTATTTATTTATGTACAGTCGGCTAGAAATAACCTTCATATCGAACAGTTTAATCAAGCCTGCTGAACGGTAGAATTTTTATATAATACCTATCATACCTTTGTTTTTAGTTGTTGAACAGATTATTGTCCAAAAATTCCGGCTCGCAAGTGAGATTTATGCCCAGTTTGCGGAAGGGATTTTCGTCGGCTTTGAAAAGCATATGTGAAGAGTGTGCTTCACAACCGTCCAATTTTTGCAACTGTTCGACGGCATATGCCGCATTTGTGTCGGTCGCCGCGCAGATTGAAAGCGCAAGCAGTGCTTCTTCAAGAGTGAGAGTGTTTTGTTTTTCTCTAAGGACTTTGGTTTTTAGGTCAAGGATAGGTCCGATGACGTATGGCGAAATCAATTTTTTGCCGTCCTCTATGTGCCCAAGAACCTTTACGGCGTTGAAGATTGCCGCACTCGAAGCGCTCATCCATTCGGAATTTCTTCCTGTCACGATAGTCCCGTCGTTGAGTTCGATTGCCACCGCGCCCCTATCTGAGTTTTTCTTGCTCTTTTCAAGTGCGGGAGCAATGACTTTTCTGTCGGACGGTGCTATTTCCAGTCTTGACATTAAAAAGTCAAGTCGGCTGACTGTTTCTTGCGTTGAAATGCCGTTTTTTACGTCGACAAGCGCTTTGTAATAACGGCGGATAACTTCCTGCTTTGACGCATCGCAGCACGCCTCGTCGTCGATTATGCAATAGCCTGCCATATTGACGCCCATATCGGTCGGAGATTGATATACGAGTTCGTTGCCCATAATCTTGTTGAGTATGCTTCTTACAACAGGAAAAACCTCTATATCGCGGTTGTAGTTGACAGCCACTTTGCCGTAGGCTTCGTAGTGGTAGTTGTCAATTTTGTTCACGTCTTTTAAGTCGGCGGTTGCCGCTTCATATGCCACGTTGACTGGGTGATTTAGTTGAAGATTCCATATAGGGAACGTTTCAAACTTGGCATATCCCGCTTTTAAGCCGCGTTTATACTCGTGATAAAGTTGGCTTAGACACGTCGCAAGTTTGCCGCTACCGGGACCCGGTGCCGTCACAACAACAAGCGGACGGGTGGTCGGAATGTATAAGTTTGCGCCGTAGCCCTCGTCGGAAACGATTGTGTCTATCTCGTGAGGATAACCTTTTGTGGGACGGTGAATATAAACTTTTATGCCACGGTTTTCCAATTTCCTGCAATAGGCAGAAGCCGCCAGTTGGTCGGTATACATTGTCACCACTACACAGTTGATATATACGCCCATAGACGAGATGTTGTCTATCATACGCTCAACTTCGCTTCCGTAGGTTATGCCGTAGTCGGCGCGAATTTTGTTGCGCTCAATATCACTAGCGTTTATGCAAATAACAACTTCCGCTTTGTCTTCGAGTTTTTGCAGCAACTTGATTTTTGCCGCTTTGTCAAAGCCGGGAAGCACCCTAGACGCATGCAAATCGTCGAATAATTTACCGCCGAATTCCAGATACAATTTGTCGAAATGATTTATCCTTTCCAGGATATGCTCCGACTGTTTCTGCATATACAGATCTTTGTCAAAACCAATTTTGTTCATTATTTTATTCCTCTGTAAAAATTATTATTCGATATGTTTTTCCGTCGCAAATTTGCTGTCTGCGCGGTTTTTTGTTTTCTGACGTTTCTTTGTGATAATTTTGCTCTTTAGTTGGCGCGCTAATTCTCTTCGCCGATTCTCGACACTTGGCTAACTTCGCCTTTAAGCATCTGCTTGCCTTTTGTCGTGCGAGTATCTATGCGAATATCTTCAGTGTTTATGATGCTCGTTTCGCCGCCGCTTACACATGCCAAATCGTAGGGCTCTTTGACGTGCGAAACAAAGATAACCTTTGCTCCGTCCAGTTCAATTATTTTTACGCCTTTGAGATATCTTGAACCCGGCTCGATAATCGACGATATAACCCGCTTGCAATATCCTGCCGACGACACGACCACGATTTCGCCTTCTTCTTCAATGAGTCCGCCAAACGCCGCTTGGTCGCCGTTGTCAAGTTTTACGCCCTTGACTCCGCCTGCCTTTCTGCCCTGCTTGGGCACTTCGTCAGATGAGTAGGCAAGACACTGTCCGCTCTTGGTGACTTCCAACACGTATTTATCCTGCGAAACCAAATCAACGTTTATAAGTTCGTCTTTATCGTCAAGAATAAGCGCCTGCAAAAAAGTCTTTACACCGTCAAATTCCGCGGCATCGGTGCGCTTCACCATACCCTTTTTGGTGAAGAAAATAAATTCACCGTAAGGAGCGGAATTGAAAAAGAACAGTTTGACAGCGTATTCGCCTGCTACGACTTCTTTGTTGAGCGAACCCAAAGTGACGCCCTTGTCCTTCCACCGCTTTTCGGGCAACGCGGTGACGTCGATTTTGACTGAGTTGCCCAAATTGGTAAATGCAAAAAGACTGCCTTTATTATGAACGTTGAGGCATTGTTTCGGCAGTTCCGCCGAGCCGTTTGAGGCTATTGACGACTGCGCCGTGGAATATGCCTTTTGCGACATAAACCTTAAGTTGCCTTCGGCGTTAACAACAAGCATTCCTTCACGGTATGCAATGGCTTCTTCGGCAGACGGCACTTCGGTGATTTCGCTGTCTTCATTATCCAAAATTATGGACATTCTTTGCGAAGGATTATTTTTCTTTATCTCCAAAATCTCGTCTTTTATGACGCTGTACTGCCTTTTCGGGCTTTCCAAAATCGCGCTCAAATAGGCTATTCGTTTTTGTAATTGTGCGTATTCTTCTTCCAGCCGCCCGACTTCAAGCCTTGCGAGCGCTTTTAGACGCATATCAAGGATTGCCTGCGCCTGCTCGTCGCTTAATTCAAATCTTTCACGCAGAGTTGTTTTGGCTTTGGCGGTTGTTTCCGCAGTCTTTATTATGCGAATGACTTCGTCTATATTGCGGATTGCAATAAGCAATCCCTGCACTATTTCGGAGCGCGCTTTTGCCGCCCTAAGGTCGTAGCGTGTGCGCCTTAGTATTATTTCACGCTGAAAATCAATATAATGACGCAAGATATCTTTAAGCCCCAACTGTTCCGGCTTTCTGCCCGCGATTGCCACCATATTGACGGAATAACCGATTTCCAAATTGGTTTTTTTCATCAAAAACGCAACGATTTGGTTTACAGAAGCGTCTTTTCGGCACTTGATAACAGCGCGCATTCCCGTCTTGTCTGATTCATCAACTATATCGTAAATGCCCGCCAAAATATCTTTGTTGTCATCTCTTAGCGAAGCAATCCTTATAAGCAGTTCTGATTTGTTGACTTGATACGGCAGTTCGTTGATTACGATATTCTTTTTTCCGCCGTCGTCGTCTTCGACGTGCACTCTCGCGCGAATTTTTATCCTGCCTTTGCCTGTTTCGTAAATATCTTCAAGCGAATCGACGGGTATGATAAACCCTCCCGTCGGGAAATCCGGCCCTTGAAAAACTTGAAGCAGTTCCGCCGTTGTAATTTTGGGATTGTCTATCATTGCCACAACCGCATCGATGCTTTCACCGAAGTTGTGTGTCGGTATGTTTGTGGCAAGTCCGACGGCTATACCGTTTGCCCCGTTTACCAAAAGATTGGGAAAACGTCCCGGAAGCACGGTGGGTTCTTCCAATCTGTCGTCGAAGTTTGGCACCCAACTGACGGTTTCTTTGTCCAAATCGCGCAGAAGTTCAAGCGCAAGCGAATTCATTCTCGCTTCGGTGTAGCGCATTGCCGCCGCGCCGTCGCCGTCCACGGAGCCGAAGTTTCCGTGTCCGTCAACAAGTTTCATCCTCATAGAGAACGGCTGTGCCATACGTACCAGTGCGCCGTAAACCGAACTGTCGCCGTGCGGATGGTATTTTCCCATGCAGTCGCCGACTATACGCGCACATTTCATATACGGTTTGTCGGGCGTGACGCCCATTTCGTTCATTGAATACAAAATCCTGCGTTGAACCGGTTTTAGTCCGTCTTCAACGCGTGGTAAAGCGCGCTCCAAAATGACGTTTTCCGAATACGGAAGCATAGAGTCGTGCATCACGTCTTCGAGCACGGCGTCATAAAGGAGGCTGCTGTAAATTATTTCTTTTTGTTTTTTCTTTACCATCTTTTCCCTATCGGCTACTCTGCGTTTACGGTTCAAACGCGCGCGAAATTTATGTGTTTAGGCAATATCGCCTTCGATTTTGAAATCGTCAGTTTTGTTGAAATCGGCGTATTTGTAGATATAGTCTTTTCTTACCGAACTATCGTCCCCCATAAGGATGGAAATGCGCCTGTCGGCAGATGCCGCATCCTCAATAGTTACGCGCGTCAGCGAGCGTTTTTCGGGGTCCATAGCCGTGTCCCAAAGTTGTTCGGGATTCATTTCGCCAAGTCCTTTGAAGCGTTGCAAAAGCACACCTTTCCCCATTGTTTTTTGTGCGTCTTCAAGTGCTATACCGTCATAACAATATCTTATTTCGTCTTTCTTTTGCAGTTTATAAAGAGGCGGCATGCCTATATAGACGTGACCTTCTGTTATAAGTTGCCGCATATATCGGAAGAAAAACGTCAAAAGCAAGGCTCTGATATGCGCGCCGTCTTGGTCGGCGTCCGCAAGGATTATGACTTTGTCATAACGCAGACCGCTCAAATCAAATTCCGGCTCTATGCCCGTGCCGAGTGCACTTATAATTGTTGCCAATTCCTCGTTTGCCAAAATCTTTTCAAGAGAGGCCTTTTCCACGTTAAGCGGTTTCCCTTTTAATGGTAGGATTGCTTGAAAACTGCGGTCGCGCGCCTGTTTTGCACTGCCGCCTGCGCTGTCGCCCTCGACTATAAACATTTCGTTTATTTCATAATTCTTGCCCGAACAACTTGCGAGTTTACCAACCAAATTCGCATTGTTGAGTTTGTTTTGCTGGCGTGCTAAATCTTTGGCTTTTTTGGCGGCTTCTCTTGTCTTTGCCGCGCCCATAGCCTTGCTAATAATTTTTTCCGCGCTGGATTTATACCCACGCATCTGCAACAGTTCTTCAAGTTTTTCGCTTAGCAGATTTTCAACTTTTTGGCGTACTTCGGGGTTGCCCAGTCTGCCTTTTGTCTGCCCTTCAAACTGTACGTTTTGCATTTTGACGGTGATAACGGCAACCATTCCCTCTCTGAAATCTTCGCCTAGCAAGTTTGCCTGCTTATCTTTTAAGAGATTGTTTTTCCTTGCAAAATCATTAAACACTTTGGTGACTGCACTCTTGAAACCAACCTCGTGTGTGCCGCCTTCTGCGGTAGGGATATTATTGACGTAACTGTAAATGCTTTCGGAATAACTGCCGGTGTGCTGAATTGCCGCCGCAACTTCAAAATTTGTGTCAGTGGCTTCCACATAAAGAGGCTTGTCATAAAGAACCGATTTGCCTTCGTTTAGATACTGAACGTAGTCGGATATGCCGCCCTTGTAGCAAAAGACGTCCTTTTTGCCCGTGCCACCGTCAAGGGGCATTCTCAAATCTTCAATAACTACGGTCATACCCTTGTTGAGATATGCCGAGTCGCGCATTCTTTCCGCTATGATATTATAATCAAATTTTTCCTTTCCGAATATCCTCTCGTCGGGTTTGAAAGTGACGGTGGTGCCACGCTCTTTGGTCTTTCCCGCAACATTAAGAGGAGTTTTTATCATTCCGCTTTTTATTTTTCCGCTGGCAAGTTGAGGAGAATAAAACTCCGTGCGATAAAGAATGCCGTCGCGCTTCACTTCAACGTTCAGCCATTCGGAAAGAGCATTGGTGACGGACGCGCCGACACCGTGCAAACCGCCGGAATAAGCATACTGTCCGTTATCGAATTTTGCACCTGCGTGGAGTTGAGTAAACACGACTTCTACGCCGCTGATTTTAAGTTTTGGGTGTTTATCAACGGGTACGCCGCGTCCGTTGTCACTAACGCGCGCAACGTTGTTGTCTAAAAGTTGAATTGTGACGACGTCACCGAAACTGTTGGAAACTTCATCGACGCTGTTGTCGATTATTTCCCAAAGAATGTGGTGCAACCCCTTACTGCCCGTGGTGCCGATGTACATACCGGGGCGTTTTCTAACTGCATCCAAACCTTCGAGGACTTTTATATCCCCTGCTACGTATTTGCGTTCAACCATTCAATGTTCCTATTTTTAGTAATACTGTATTGATTTTACCACAAGATATAGTCTTTTACAAGCCGTTGAGCGGTTTTTTTTATATTATAAAAGCACCCTGCAACGGGCGCTTTTGATGAAGATTGTTTGAATACAATTTCAAGATTTGGGGGCAGATGTAGAAAACAGGGCAAATATTAGAATGTCACTCTGAGCGCAGCCGAAGAGTCGCCACTGGAAAGACTTTTAACTAGTGAGTGCTTACACTATCTTTTTATCTTAGATGCCCCCTCTTTCCCCACAAGGGGGTATTTCTCCCACCACTCGAATAAGCACTTTGCCTATTTAGTTTTCCGTCGCTCGCGGGGGCGACACCCCACCTCACTGCTAGGTATCGTCGCTTTATTATGCCACTGGTCGCTCGTCGCAACTCGCCCTTTGCACGACTGCTGTTCGCAGTCTGTGATTTGCGTGCGGTTGCTCCTCTTCCCCCTTCCGCAGTCGGCACGCTGTCTATCGCATAACTCAATGTGCTATTCGCGTGCCTTTGTGCGGTGGGGGTGCCCCCCCCTTGCCGCTTTGCGTCTAGGTGCGTCTGCGACTGGCGTACAATCATTCG
>CAYIYN010000011.1:0-28112 GCA_964367645.1 uncultured Bacteroidaceae bacterium | reverse complement strand
ATATTAAACGTCCGCTATTGTAATTGGCGGGCGTTTGTTGTCTAATGAGATTTAATAAAATAGGAGGATTGTTTATGTTTCTTCAAATAAGCCAAAAATACTTTTCCATTGGCGACAAATTCCGTATTGTGGACGAAAACGACCAACCGAAATTTCTTGCGCAGGAACGTCTTTTCCGCTTGCGCCGCAACGCTCATCTGTTCAGTTTGAATAACATGGAAATCTGCCGAATGGAAGCACGCATTTTCAGGATTTTGCCCTATTACGATTTGCTCACCGGTGACAACATTGTAGGCTTTATCAAGCGCCGCTTTGAGTTGATTCCTTTTGTGAACGTGTGGTATATGGAGTATAACGGCGCGCATTATGCGCTGCGCTCTGCAGGCTACCACTGCAAAATCTGTCCCGCTGAAGTGGTCGGCAAAAAGTTCAAACACAACCGTAAAGAACCCATCGCCACAGTAGGCAAAAAAGTTATGAAAGTCAGAGATACTTACGTTGTAGAATTTGACGAAAAAATTCTCGACCCAGCCATTGCCGCACTTGTCGGTCTTTGGATGGACACCACTTATCACAAAAAACAACATTAAAATTTGATGCTACATTTATCATATAAAAAAGACGTCGTACGGCGTCTTTTTTGATTTGTGTTGTTTGTTTCCTCTTTGCTATTCAATTTTGTTGTTTGATGCTTTCAAATCGCCCAATATTTCAAAAACTCTTTTTTTCAATATCGGGTGCAGATAGTTTGGGCAAAGTTCACTCATAGGTTCAAGCACAAACAATCGGTTTTGCATATCGGGGTGAGGCACGGCAAGGTCTGTGCCGGAAACGACCTCGTCGTCAAAAAATATTATGTCAATGTCAAGGGTACGATTTCCCCAACGCTCCGTCCTTTCTCTTCCGCCCTTTTCTTCAATATCGTGCAAAACTTTCAACAATTCTTCTGCCGAATAGAGCGTGGAAATCTTTACTGCGCTGTTTATAAACTTATTGTCTGCAACTCCTCCGTAAGGCGTGGTGGCATAACGCCTGCTTTCAGTCACATCATATATGTTCGCGTCTTTTTTTAATTCTTCAACAGCCAAATCCAAATATGCTTGTTTGTCGCCCAGATTAGAACCAAGCGACAAATAGGCGGTGTGGCGGCACAGTGTCGTTTTGACGCCCACGTATTCAAAAACGCCTTTCATCGGTGCGTCGGGCTTCTTTACGGTGATTTCAACAGCGTCTGCTTGAGGGAATTTGAGCAGTATTTCGCTGGCAGTCGTGTGGGCTAATTTTTCAAGTAAATTGAAGCAGTTTTTCTCAAACACGGACTTTATCAACTTGCAAACGGCAGAATAACTGACGGTTTTGTCAACATCGTCCTCTTTTGCCGCTATAGAAAAGTCGGTTGAAATCTTGAGTGAAATCAAAAAGCGTTGCGGAATTTCCTTTTCTTCGGGATTAACACCGTGACAGCAAATAACTTCATAATTTTTTATTATAACCTTATCTTTCATACAAGTCTATGACCGCCTTGTTTTCTTTTACGTCGTGGACTCTGACAAACGACACACCCTTTTTGACTGCCGTAGCGGTTGTATCCAAAGTGGCGGATAATCGCGTTTCGGGAGTGCCTCCCAAAAAAGATTTTCTAGACGCCCCGAGCAGTAGCGCATAACCCAAATCGGAAAGACGCTGATAATTATTCAGGAGTTCGATATCCTCATTCGCGCTAAGATTGAAACCTATTCCGCCGTCAATCAATATTTTGTTTTTTTCTATGCCTGCTTTTTCGGCTCGCTGAGCAGCCGCAAGCAATCCCGTCATTTTATCCAACCACATATCGGGGTTTTTGCTGCCGCGGCGGTTGTGCATGATGCACACCGATGCGCCCGCGTTGGCAATCACGGACGCCATATCTTTGTCGTATAGGCCGCTCACGTCGTTTATCATTTTTGCGCCGAATTCCAATGCCTTTCGCGCGATTTCGGGATAAAACGTGTCAACCGACAATATTACGTTTGGAAGTGCGGACACAATTTCTTCAACAGCGGGAAGGATTATGCTTGCCTCTTCAATCTCGGAAATTGTCACAGCTTTGGGTTTTGTGGACTGCCCTCCGATATCGATTATCTCCGCACCGTCTTCAATCATTTTTTTAGCGCGCTCAGACGGATTTTTGTCCGCAATACTCAAAGAATAAAAGGAATTTACGGACATGTTTACAATGCCCATAATATGCGTGCCGCATGAAAATATTTTGTCACCGACTTTTAAGGTGTAGCCGCTCATTTTGCCCTTCCGACTATAGAAAAAATGCCGCTTAGTACGGACTGAGGCACATCGCCGCGCACGGCGTAGGTTACCGTTTTTGAGCCGACTTTTTTGACTCCGCGAGCCGTCATGCAAGTATGTTCGCCTTCAACAACGACAACCACGCCTATCGGTGACAGGTTGTCGAATATTGCGTCTGCGATTTGAGCGTTCATGCGCTCTTGAAGTTGAAATCTGCGTGAGTACACGTCAACAACGCGTGCTAGTTTGGACAGTCCCACTACCTTGCCGTTTGGGATATATGCAACATGTACCTTGCCAAAAAAAGGCATCAGATGATGTTCGCAAGTTGAAGAAAATTCTATATCCTGCTCTAAAACCACGTCGCTGTTTTCTGAAAACGTAACGGCAAGATGCGCCGCCGCGTCTTCGTTATAGCCTTTTAAAATCTCACTGTACATTCTCGCGACACGTGAGGGAGTGTCTATCAGTCCTTCGGAATTTTTGTCAACTCCAAGCGCGTCCAAAAGGTCGGAAATTGCTTTTTTTACTTTTGTTTCGTCTATCATTTTATCTCTCCCAATTCCTTAAAAAGCGTCAGCGAGCCGCAAAGGAGCGTGACGTCACAGTCACCGTCTACGGCGTTTTGCACCGCCGAACATACGTCGGGGCAAACTTCTGCGTCTTTTTTTAGAAGGTAGTTCATTCTTTTTTTCAATTCCTCTGCCGGCAATGCCCTGACTGACGGCGGTGTCACCGTGGTGATTTTGTCCGCAAGAGGGACAATGATTTTCAACATTTCGTCATAGTTTTTATCGGCGAGGATTCCTACAACAACGTGCAGTTTCAAACCGCACAAATATTGCTTTACAGCATTTGCAAGCACTTCCGCACCCTGCGGATTGTGTCCGCCGTCCAACACCAGAAGTTTGTTTTGGGGGATTTTAATATTGGTGTAATTGTTTTGCGAGTGCAAGACCTCAAAACGCGCTTTCCATATTGTGTTTGCAATGCCGAAAGTTATGTCGCTCTCAGTGATGTGCAATGCGTGAACTCCAAGATATCTTGCCGCTTCGATTGCAACGGCAGCGTTAATAAGCTGATGACTGCCGAGCATTGAAGTAACAAAATATTTCCCAAGATACAAAAACGACTGCCCTTCCAAATCGCCCGCAATCGGTGACGGCGCATCTGCGATTATGAGTTTTTTGCCAAATTCGGCGCATTTGTTTTCAAATATGTCCGTAATGCTTTTTTGACCGGGGGCACAAACGCAGTCGCCTTTTATGATGTCCGCTTTTTCTGCCGCAATCTCTTCTACGCTGTCGCCAAGCAGCGCGCAGTGATCAAGCCCTATCGTTGTTATGACCGAAAGGACTTTGTTTGATACGGCATTCGTCGCATCCCATCTTCCGCCTAAGCCCGTTTCCAAAATCACAACGTCACATTTTTCATCGGCAAACAATATGAGCGCAAGTGCGGTTTCAATCTCAAACGCCGTCGGCTTAAAAGGAGTTTGTCCTCTCTTTTCTCTTTCCGATTGCTCTTTTTCAACAACTTCGCGCAGTTTTGTCAGATATTTTGCCACAGTGCCGTTGCCCACCGGCTCGCCGTTTATGCAAAACCGCTCGTTGTATCTGAAAACCGACGGCGAATTGTATGTGCCCGTTTTAAGAGCGGCACCCACACAAATCGTGGTCAGATAAGCGCAAACCGAGCCTTTGCCGTTTGTTCCCGCAACGTGCACGATTTTGAGTTTTTTGTCCGGCCCGTCGAGTAAAGAAAGCAACAGAACTTCGCGCTCCAAACCGTAGTCGGAGCCGCCGCGTTCAATGTTTTCTATCCATTTTAATGCTTCTGAATAAATCAAAAGACACCTCCAAAGGAAGCGCCTGTCTTCAAGCGAAGCGGGAGTGAATTACGCACCGCAGGTCAAGCCTTTCGTCCGCGGACACCCCCCGTTCCGTCGGCACTTAACGCGCATAATTCTACAACTTCCATAATTGCTGGGGTAAGATTTATATCAGTGTATCACCGCTTGCCTACAAAGGCAAGTATTTGTTTATCTTGTCAGCAATCCTGCGTCCAAAACGTATTGCGAACCGGTGACATATTTGGCTTTGTCGCTTGCCAAAAACAACACGCTGTCAGCAACGTCTTCGGGTTCAATCCACGGCACAGGCAACAGATTCCCCGCGCTGGCTTCGGCAATTTCTTCGGGAGTTTTGCCTTCCATTGCGGCAAGGCCGTCGTTTAACGGAGTGTTAACACCCGTCGGGTGAATTGTCAGCACTCTGACGCCGTACGGCGCAAGTTCTATTGCCAAGGATTTGGATAGTCCCACAAGACCCCACTTGGATGCGGCGTAGTGGCTAAGCCTTCTCATACCGCGCATACCTCCCACGGACGAATTGAATATAATTACGCCGCTCTTTTGCGCTTTCATATAAGGAATGCAGGCTTTTGCGGACAAAAAACCGCCTTTCAAGTTTATATCGACCATGGTGTCCCACGCTTCAACGGGCATTTCGTCGGCAAAGGAATAGGCACAAATGCCGGCATTTGCGAAAACCACGTCTATACTTCCAAACGCTTCATATCCCAGTTTTGCCGCATTCATTTGATCTTCTTCGCTTCTCACGTCGCCGCCGTAAACCACGCACTTTGCGCCGAGGGCGAAAACGTCCGCTTTTAGTTTTTCAAGGTCTTCGGAGCCGGAGTCGTTGTATGCGGGATATTCAATCCTTTTTTTGAGATCAAAGCCGATTATGTTGGCTCCTTCTTTTGCAAACGCGAGCGCGCACGCTCTGCCCTGACCTTTTGCGGCACCGGTTATGAAAACGGTTTTATTTGAAAATTCCATAAAATCCTCTGTGTGATTGAGATTTCTGTTGTCTTATATTTTATTCAAAAGAAGCGGCGCCGTCCAGCGATTTTGCGAATGACTTTTTGTGAATATTGCACGTTTAGCGCAAGACGACGGCAGTGCGTTGGTTTTATTCTTAATTCTTTTTGCTGTAAGCAATCAAATATTCGTCAAGCGGTACTTCTAGGGCATTGTTGACTAGGTTTGTTGCTATCATCTGCCCCGCAAACGCAGTCAGCATTACAATTTCCTGCTCCGAAAAACGCGCTTTCATACGAGCAAACAGTTTGTCGTCCACTTTGACGGGCTGTATGACGCAGGCTGTGCCAAAATCGGCAAGCAACCGTTCAGTTTCGTCTAGTACGAGGTTGTCAGGATCTCTGCCGTTGTCCTTAAGTATTCTGCGGAAAAACGTCGAGCAAATTAAGCAGTTGTTTTGTGAAGATATGGCGTGACAAAACACGTCCGTTGCAAAATCGCCCACAACCGCCGCCACTCTGTCGCGCAGAGGATACCATTCCATAAGGACGTTAAAAGAGGGCACGTCGTGAAGAAGCGTCTTTTTCATATTTGTTATTCTGCCGTGCGCCGCGACTTGTTCGTCATAGCCTTTGAGCGCCTCGCCGGATAGATGTTCACGTTCCAAAATTGAAATTCTCATTTTTCACCTCGCCGTATATAGTGCTATTTTAGCACACTGTGATGATATTGCAACCTGCTTAGAGAAAAAAAATATTGATTTGAGCGCAAGCGTATAGTACAATATTTCCATATAGTCAGTGTAGGGGAGAAACGTCTATGGCATTCAACACATTGCTCTCGGCTTTTGCAGAAGGTTTTAATCCGGACAGTTGGGTTATGTATCTTATGTACGGGCTGATTGTGGGATTTGTTTCGATTGAAGCAATATTCTACCTCGTAAAATCCATACGCCGCGCAAAAAAAATCGGCATGAATATGGACAAAATCAAAAAAGTTATCACGACTTCTACCACATTTTCCATTTTGCCCGCAATCGGCATAGGTATCGGCGTTGTGACTTTGGTCGGCGCACTTGGCGTTGCATTTCCGGCAATCAGGCTTTCAGTCATCGGTGCGCTTCAGTATGAAACGCAGATGGCAGATGGTGCGGCGCAGGCGATAACCGGAGCAGAAAACGGTATGTCGGTCATTATCGGGCAAGGCGTTTCCGCACAAGACTTTGTGACAATGGGTCTGCTTATGACCGTATCCATTATCCTTGGGCCCATCCTTGTCCTTCTTTTTTATAAAAGATTGCAGCCGAAACTTACAAAACTCGGCGGTATGAATCTTTCTGCAAGCGGCGGAAACAACACATTTATTGACGAAAAGAAAATAAATATCGGGGATTTGTGCTTTCAAGTGGCGTTTATCGGCATGATAATCGGCTATCTCGCCATGGCTATTTCAACGGTTTTCGGAACGACCGAACTTGACAACGGCACCGTTTTTTCAAATATGACTGCAACCTATGGCTATTACAATCTTATTGCCGTTGTGGTGGCGGCGGTGAGCATGTTTATCTTTGATATACTCATCAACAAAGTAGGTTGGAAATGGCTTGATTCTTTCTCCACGGCATTTTCAATGATAATTGCAATGGTGGTTGTCGCGGTTTTGGCGTTCTTTGCTCAAAAAAACGGCTGGGACCCCAGCCTCACGCAAGCGGCTTCAAATGCCGTTGCGTTTTTAATGTAGGAGGTGCTTTATGAAAAACGATAAACTTGACAGAGAAGAAGTGATTTCAGAAAGCATCAACAACACCGTTGAAATTTTAGAAAACACAGAGAGCAATCCCACAGTTCCCCAAGATGCAAAAACAACGGCAGACTTTAACTTGCAATTGCACCGCATGGGCAGAGTTTGGAACACCATTGGCATACTGCTTATATTGTCAGTCCCCGTTGTCGCTTGCATTTATCACGGTGTCTTGCCCGACTGGTCGGTGTTTGCCAATGCAGGCATATGGACGCTTCTTATCATAAACTTAGGCTCTGCAATCAGCGAACCTGTAATCTACGCGCCAATCCTTGGCACTAACGGTGAATATCTGGCTTTTATAACAGGCAATCTTTCCAACCTCAAAATACCTTGCGTTGTAAAAGCGCACGAAATTATAGACGACGCAAAAATCGGTACGGAGGAGCATGAACTTGTGAGCACCATTGCAGTCGCCGTCAGTTCTTTGGTTACGGTTTTGGTTATTGCTTTTGTCGTCCTTGCGCTGATACTTTCCGACGTTGCCGCTTCTGCCACAGGCGGCATGGGACTTGCTCAACTCATTGAGGCAAATCCTTTCCTTACCCCGTCGTTTGGTTGCGTGGTCTATGCCCTGTTCGGCTCTTTGGGCGGTAAGTATATGGTCAAAAATCCAAAAATGGCAATCATACCCGGCTTAATCTTGGTCGCACTTTCCATCGTGCTTGCACTGCTTGGCAGTTCGCTCGGTTCACTGTCGCTCATGGTGGGTATCGTGCTGTGTCTTGCCTTTGCCGTCCTCAGTTTCTTGAGAGAAAAGAAAAAAGCCAAAATCAAAGAAGAAGAAAGACGACTTGCAGCAATCGCCGCAGGTATGTCATACGACGAAGTGTGCAAGATTGAATACTTCCAAAAGAAGGAAGCGGAAGAGCATGCACTAAAAGCAAAAGCAGACAAAAAAGCAAAAAATAAATAAGTATTAAGGCTCGCGGATGCGGGCCTTTTTTCCAATATTTTATTTATTTTGATAGACAAAACGCCGTGATAAAGGGCAGCGATGCGGTTTTGGAGAGCGGCGAAATTGTGCCAAATAAGCCTGCAAATTGAATAATAGGCGACAAAACGAGATTTATAGGACTTAGAGAAAAAAGCGACACCTATTATACGGTTGTCTACCCTCGCGACGGAGTTGACAGAGCTCAAAGACTGTCTGCGAACACATATGAAATTTTGGATTTGTTTGTCAATATCATTGAAGTCGTTACCGCTCTTGGGTCGTTCAAGCTCAATCCTATCCCAGCGGTCAACAAAAAACGCTCTATAATAAAAAGGAGGCAATTATGGTCGAGGTTGCGCAAAAACAAAACTGGGGCAAATATTCCACTTGGAACAGAGGCATATTTTGGGCACTTGACGCTTTTGCGGTCTACCCTCTTTGCAACTGGGGCAGACGGAGCAAAAAAGGTGTGACGGTGGAAAGAAACGTCCGCTACGGCGACTGGCCGCGAAACGAGGGCGATATCTTCTATCAAACAGAAAACGCAGAAAAGAAAAAACCCGTATTTTTACAAATTCACGGGGGCGGATTTGTCGGTTCGAACCGTCAATCAAGAGAATCGCTTTGTTTGTGGTACGCCCGTCAAGGATTTTTTGTGTACAATATAAACTACACCCTCGCTCCCGAAGGACGGTTTCCGCAAGGAATTATGGACTGCATAAACGCATTCAACTGGATATATAAAAATGCCACAAAATACAATCTCGACACATCGAAAATTGTTGTCGGCGGCGACAGCGCGGGCGGTTATTACACATCTGCCGTTGGCGTGGTCGCCACAAATCCGTCATTGCAAGAGCGTTTTAACGTCAAGCCGTTGGGAAAACCCCTTGCTTGTGTTCTAAACTGCGGACTGTACGATATGCAATAGGTCATAAAATCCAAAGTTATATTCAATATGGGCAAAACTATATGCCTTGATATGACAGGTATGGATTTTTCTCAGTTAGAACATTTTGAATATTTTCACGAAATTTCATCCTTAAACTTTATAAACGCCGACTTCCCCGCCTCTTATGTCGTGTGGGCAAAACGAGATATGTTTTGCCAAGGTCAAGGCGAAAAACTTGCGGCAAAATTGCGCGATTTGGGTGTCTTCTGCGAAGATTACGGCGGCAAGCGACCCATTGACAATCACGTCTTCCCTCTTTTTTGGTTCATCAAGTCCGCCAAAGAAAGCAACGCCAAACTAAAAATGTTTTTGCAAAAGGTAATTCAGGATGACTAATTTGCATCCATCCGCGATTCGCCATAAACACATAGCATTACCGAGAGCACAAATATGAGTATCTTTTTATGCGGAATAATTTTACATTTCGGTTGACAACACTAGACGCATTTCTTATAATGTACTGGCTGTCAAAAAGCAATGCTGCTGTGGCTCAGGCGGTAGAGCACATCCTTGGTAAGGATGAGGTCACCAGTTCAAGTCTGGTCAGCAGCTCCACAAGCGGACAATCTGATGATTGCCCGCTTTTTTGTTGAAAAAATTTCAACAAATACGGTGGTGGACACCACCGTGTGGGCTGCTCGGCATCGTACGGCTCACTCAAATGTCGGCAATGAACTTTGACAAAATCCCAATTTAGCATTGCCGCCGCTTGGATTCGCCTTAACTCGCCTTCATCAGCAGAAGTATTAGGTTTTTGCTTAGACTGTTTGGATTTTTCAACAATTACGGCAGAGTCATAGTGTGTAGACGTAAAGAACTGGCACACATTGATTGTCACTCTGAGCGCAGTCGAAGAGTCGCCTCTGGAAAAACTTTCGTAAGAATAAACCGCACTAACTCATTACGAAGTTCCGAATAACATAGAGTGAGAGTAGACACGCACTTGCTCATTACGAAGTTACGAACACGAGCCGCAGGGCGGCGAGAAAGTGAGTGCCAAGCAAAAGACCAAAGTGCGTTAAGCCCAAGCCGCATAAAATTTATATCTTGTGCTAAATTGCATAATATGATAAAATTGTCTGTAAGTTAGATAGAGTGTATAGCATGTTTGACTAGTTTAATAAACTGATAGCAATTATGGGGGAAATGTATATGTACGCCGTAATGGGCAAAATTTTGGTGGTTAACCTTTCAACCGGAGAAATACGGGACGAAGCAATTCCAGAAAATATTTACGATAATTTTTTATCCGGTAAAGGGCTTGGCGCTTGGTATCTGTTTAATCACGTGCCGGCGGATGCCGATCCGTTAGGCCCCGACAACGTTTTGGGCTTTACGTCCGGCGCACTGACAGGCACGGGCGCGCTTATGTGCGGAAGATGGACCGTTGTTGCAAAATCGCCTCTAACGGGCGGTTGGGGCGACAGCAACTGCGGAGGAAGTCTATCCCCTGCCATAAAACAATGCGGTTACGACGCAATTTTCTTCCACGGTATTAGCGAAAAACCAGTATACCTGTTTTTGGATGGCAAAAATGCTCAGCTGCGTGATGCAACGCCGTATTGGGGTTTGGACGCTGTCGAATCGGAAGAACAACTTATAAAGGACAACTGGAAAAAGAAAAAACCGCGCGTTGCCGTCATTGGACAAGCCGGAGAAACGCTCAGTTTTATGGCGGGCATTTCCAACGATTTCGGGCGGATTGCCGCTCGCAGCGGATTGGGCGCGGTTATGGGTAGCAAAAAACTTAAAGCCGTTGTTCTTACCGGCGTAAAGCCTATTCCCGTTGCGAACTTGGAAGAGGTCAAGGTTCTTAGCAAAAAATTGGGCGAACCGCTCAAAAAAATAAAAATGCCCGAGTTTGTGCCGGGAAGCGTTTATGCGATTGGCGGACACGTTCTTGCCAAATCGGGCGTAATGCTTGGCATTGACGGCATTCTTCTTGCACTGCTTTTCAAAAAATGGGGGACGGCGTCCAACACCACAATGGGTATCACTTGGGGCGACGCTCCGCTAAAAAACTGGGGCGGTTCCGTCAAAGATTTCAAGCATAAAGATTACAAAAATTACGACCCCGATAAACTTGTGGATATGGAATCTCACAAATACCACTGCTATTCGTGCGGAATGGGTTGCGGCGCAGTTTTGGATATTTCCAAATTGACAAAAGGGGAATACTCGGAAACTCACAAACCCGAATATGAAACCTTGCAAGCGTTTGGAGGACTGTGCCTAAACAATAATCTTGAAAGCGTCATCTATGTCAATGAGATGATGAACCGCGCGGCGATGGACACAATCTCTGCCGGCAACACCGTGGCGATGGCAATTGAGTGCTATGAAAACGGCATTATCACAAAAAAAGATACAGGCGGATTGGAGCTGAATTGGCGCAATTCCGACGCAATCATTCAATTTTGCAAAATGATGATAGACCGCGAGGGCATCGGCGACGTGTTTGCCGACGGAACGCGCGTAGCCGCAAAAAAACTCGGTTGCGGCAGTGAAAAATTTGCAATGAACGTAGGCGGCAGTGAACCGGGCATGCACGATTGCAGAGGTGATCCGCTTCTTGGCCTGCACTTTGCCGCAGAGCCTGCCCCCGGCAAGCACACAATAGGTATGGGACTTGCCTATTCCGTTGCGTCGTTAAGCGATTTTGTTGATTGGGCGCCTCCTGAAAAACTGCATCGCAAATCAACCGAATACGGCGCAAACAAAGAAATTGCCGTAAAAGCCGTTGCAATGTCGCAATATTCTATGATAACCGACGGCGTGGGCGGTTGTCTATACGGCGAAATGTTTGGGGTTCACCATTGGAATCCTGCCAAATATATGAATGCCGCCGCAGGTTGGAACAAATCAAATCAAGAATATATGGACATAGGGAAGCGAATACAAACTGTGAGGCAACTTTTCAATGTCAAGCACGGCATAGATTTGCCAAACGTCAAACTGCCTGATAGACTTTCAGGCAAACCTGCCCTAAAAGAAGGCCCCTTAAAAGGCAAAACCTTGAACAACGAAGAAAACATTTCCGAATATTGGAAACTTTACGGCTGGGACGAAAAGAGCGGTATTCCCACAAAAGAAACACTGCATCAACTTGGTCTTGACACTCTGCTTCAAGAGGGAGAAAAATATGGCTGCTAAAAAGAAACTGGTTTTCGACTATGAAAAATGCATAGCCTGCGGCATATGCGTCACTGCCTGCCCCGTCAGTACGCTCGAATTGCAAAAGACGGACGTTGACCACTACAAAAAGTCATATCCCGAGATTGCAAGGGAAGGATGCATTGGTTGCGGTATTTGTGCAAAATCATGCCCTATGGACGCAATAATGATGGAAGAGGTTGCTCCCGACGCGGGAAAGATTTCCGCCGACAAAAAGTGAAAAAACGATATAGAATAAACGGACACAAAAATGATTAAGATAAAAATTTTCCCTCCGCCGTTTTGCAGCTTCAAACATGTGGACGATCGCGGATGGTTAACAATGGAAGACGGTGCGACTTTGGGCGAGGCTTTAAAAATGATAAAAATGCCCAAGAGTCTTGCAAAAATTATGTTGGTCAAATTAAACGGGCTGTCTTTTCCTTACGATACCGTGCTTAAAGACGGCGACGTCATCGGGTTTTTCTCGTTTATAAGCGGAGGCTGATATGCCCCCCTAAAAAGCGAGTTGAATACAACGCACACTTGGGGGAGAATTATGAATATCAGTTGGATTTTTGAAAAGTTCTTTATCAGGGCTTTCCAAAAGGTTTTTTATGCCTTTGCGTATTTGCTTCCTTTCAGAAAACCGGAATTGTTGGAGGGCGACGGATGTTTTGAAAAGTTGCCGGATTTTGTCAAAAACAAGCATGTGGATAACGTCCTTATCGTGACAGACAAAGGGCTTATGAAAGTGGGTTTGTTGGAACCGCTTTTCAAAGCGCTTGGCGAGGCGGGCGTAAAATTTACCCTTTGCGACAATGTCGAGCCAAACCCAAAACTGGACAACATTGAGGAAGCAGTGAACATGTACCGTGAAAACTGTTGCAAAGGGCTTATCGCCGTGGGCGGAGGGTCGCCAATCGATACCGCTAAGGCAGTGGGCGCAAGAATAAGGCGCAAAAGAAAGAGCATAGAAAAATTGGGCGGCTATCTCAAGGTTTTGAGAAAACTGCCTCCCCTGTTCGCCGTGCCAACAACAGCCGGCACCGGCTCGGAAACGACCATTGCGTCTGTTGTTACAAACCGTGACACACACCACAAATACAGCATAAACGATTTGTGTTTGATTCCTAGGTACGCGGTTTTAGACGCCAAACTTCTGCTCAAACTTCCACCTTTTATAACTGCAACCACCGGCATGGATGCAATGACTCACGCGGTTGAATCCTATCTTACCAACAGTCGTCCGAAGTATTGCGTGACGAATGACGAAGAGGCGGTTGTTGCAATACATACCTATCTTGAAAAAGCATACGCCGACGGCAGTGATATAACTGCCAGACGTGAAATGCTTTACGCCTCTTTTAAGGCGGGCGCGGCTTTTACCCGTTGCGGAGTCACCTACGTTCACCCTATTGCACATACATTGGGCGGTCTGTACGGTGTGGCGCACGGACTTGCAAACGCCGTCATTATGCCTTACTGCCTTGACTATTACGGCGAAAAGATTTGGGCGAAACTGGCAAGACTTGCGGATTTGTGCGGCATAACTGGCAAAAATCAATCCGTCGAAGACAATGCCAAAGCATTTATAGCGGAACTAAGAAGAATGAACGCGGCGATGAACATTCCCGAAAAATTTGACTGCATTCAAGACGAGGACGTCGACAAGATGGTCAAATGGGCGTTGCACGAGGCTCACCCGATGTACCAATCGCCGGTGCTGTTAAACGGCGATGACCTTAAAGCAATCATCGCGCAAATACGAGCCTAGGTCTAGTTAAACAAAATCAAATTGTAAAAAAAGTCAACGCCGATTAAACAAACAACAAATCGCGCGCCACAACCGACTTTATCTTGACGGAAGGCGCGCGGTTTGATATAACGAAACTATGGATATTTTCTTTAGAAACATAGGAACTTTGAGCCAAGAAGAGCAGTCTGCCCTTTCTTCAAAAAAAGTTTTTGTCGCCGGTTGCGGCGGTCTGGGCGGTTATGTGGCGGAATTTTTGACGCGTGCAGGCATTGGCTCTTTGGTCATTTGCGATATGGATGTCTTTGAAGAAACCAATCTTAACCGCCAGCGTTTTTCGGATTTGAAACAGTTGGGAATGAACAAAGCCGAAGTCGCCGCAAAAAAACTGTCGGAAATTTCACCCATATTGTCTGTCAAGGCGATAAACGAAAAAATTACATTGGACAATGCCGAAAAACTTATATCGGATTGCGACCTTGTCATTGACGCGCTTGACAATATCGCCACACGCTTAATCCTTGAAAACGCGGCGGAAACCAAAAACGTGCCGCTTATCTTCGGAGCGGTCAGCGGCTGGTGCGGACAGGTTTCAACGGTTATGCCTTTCGATAAGACTATAACCGCCCTTTATGCCCAATCGTCGGAAGTGAAAGCTCCATCGGTTTTGGTTGCAACGGTTGCGGTCACAGCAGGATATCAAGTGGCTGAGGCAATCAAAACCCTGCTTGGAAGACCTACCCTGTCCGGAAAACTACTGGTCATCGACCTGTCTGATAATTCGCTCGATATTTTGACAATGAAATAAACAAACGCCGTTTAAAGAAGCGAAAATCCCCGACAATTTGTCGGGGATTTTTCATTTTATTAACTCTTAGGAAGTCGATTGATTTATTGAGTGTATTTACCCTATTTTTTATTTGATTTGTTTCCGCATCACAAATACACTTTTTTCCCTTCGTCGGGGTTGCGGTTTTCAAGTTCCTTTTTGAGTTTGTCGTAATAATTGCCCAAATAGAAGCGCATATTGGGCGACGCCGCAAGCGCTTCGGCGGCGATGTCTTCGCTCAATGACATATAAAAGTCGTAGGCAAGTTGATATCTTTTTGCGTAGTTTTGAAGTTTTTCTCCGCTGTAACCTTCCTTCGCTTCCTTTTGTTTTTGCTCCTCCGCCTGTTTGGTCAAATAATCCTTAACGTCCGCCTCTCTTTTTGCCGAGTAAGCCGTTTCTTTCTGTGCGACTTGGTTGTTGTATTTTTCGTAACCCGCTACGGTTTTATCGCGCTCCGCTTTTAGTGACGCAATATCCTTGTCGAGTTCTGCGGCATATTTAAGGTCAAGTTCGTCAAGAGCCGCTTCTTTTTTTGAATTTAGGTCGTTGAGTTCTTCGTTTATCTGCGAAATAGCATCGCCGTAAGCCTTTTCGACCTCGCTTTTATCCGCCTTTTCTCCCTTTTGAAGATTGCCCAGCAAACCCGACAAAATACTGCCTCTGGAAACACCTTTTTTGACGCTGTCACCGACTTGCTTTTTTTTAAGTTCAAGGTACAACGCGCCCAATTCGTCCAACTTGCTGTCGTGGGACGCTTCGCTTTGTTTGGCCTGTTCGTTCAACTTATCTTCCGCACCTTTGTACTTGTTTGAAAGCGCGCCGGTTTCTTTGGATTTTTCATATTCGTTTTCAGACTTGGCACGATTGGCGATTTGTTCATCCGTTTCGGCGCTGTACACAATTTTTTCAAGTCCTAAAGAAGACGGAAACAGTTTTTCTAGCTCTTCGCTGTTGTCCTGCGAATTAAGATAATCGCTGTATTGCTTTTCAAGTTGCTCCAACTTGTCGCTTAGCCCGTCTTCGGCTCTGCGCGCATCGGCAAGTTCTTTTGTCTTTTCCTCCTCCCTTTGAGATTTGGTTTTGAATGCTTCTTTGATTTCTTCCCAAATGTTTGGCATATTTCCTCCTCTTTTACAGTGCGTCAACTCTAATTGCAAGAGCATTTAGTGACACGTTTAATGCCGCGATTTTGCTCTCCAAAATCTGCATTCTAAGCGTCAACTCTTCAACAAGTGACGCAATTTCGTTGTTGTTCATAATCACCTCATAATATCCATTTCCACCGTCAGCGGTGTAACATAAGCGTTTTGCGAAGTGGTGGAAAGCGAAAATTTGAGTTTCTTTCCGCTCCTTCCCACAAACACGGTCTGTGGCATAGAGTTTCCGCTAAGTTCAAATGCGTACGGCACACCGTCAAGTGTAACCGTAAGCGTCAAAGCGTACTTTGTCGTTAAAGTAATTTGCTTAATGATTTTCACTTTTGCGTGATTTAAATCGTTTTCCGCGCTGTCATAAATTTTTGAGGTTGACGCACCGAAAATTCTGCCGTATTCGCCAATCATTCCGATAGTGTTTGTCGTGCCTGAAGATAAAACAACAAGCATACCCGTTGCATGGTGTACACCCAAAGGAAAAAGTGATTTTACATCTATAGGCGCAAGCATACTTAGACTTTTGTCGCGTACGTCATAACGTAAAAGCGCATTATTTACGGACGTTCCCGAATAGAAAGAACCAAGCGGAGTTTTTATGGCCAAATAGTAGTTGTTCTCATGATAAGCACCAACCGCCGTATTCTTTGTTATTATCTTCGGCAATTCCTTTACAGTGCGTGACGTATCATAGCCGTCAAAGGAAAAAAGCCCCTCCTCCGCCAAAAAAATTATTCTGTCGCCACATACCGCAATCGTATCTTTATATATACGTCCAGTGTCTATAAACACCTTTTTAAGCGAAAACTCCGATTGTTCTCCGTAGGCGGTCAATCTGAAAACTCCGTGCTCTCTAAACACGTAAACATAGCCCAAAAATGACACGACTTTTGTTACGTCGCCTAGGTCGTCGGCAAACGTTATGTAGCCTGCCGACTGAGGATCTACCGTCCAGTTTTGAGGATTGAAATCGTCACTGAACCAAACCTGATTTGTATCGTTGTTGACTGTGCCGTATATCCTTTCAAAGTGCACTGCAAGCGAACTGAAACGCGGCGCGGCATTGATAGGAGTGACTGTTTCGCCGTTTATCAAGATAAGGTCGTTGTTCTCTCCGCTAACCAAAATCACGTCGTTGCCGTTGTAGTTATAATTGACGGCGCACAACTTTCCGCTGACGGTTAAGTCCGTGATTTCGTGCCAAGTGTCCGAAACAAAAATTTTGGTGTAGTAGAGTTTGTTTTCATCGGTTTGAGCGATAAGGCGGTCGTCATAATTTCCGTTTGTCCGGCGCGTGTATGCAAAAACGTCTACGATATTTACACCGCTGTCAAAGGTCGGATATTCATGACGAAGCACCAAACTGTTAAGATAATATCCCGAAGCGGCGTCTATGCCTAAGTTGCTTTTTAATACTCCGCCCTCAAAGGTGAAATTGTAGGTGCGCGGAGAATAGGCGGGGTCCAAAATTCCCTCGTCTTCTGTCAGCGACAGTCCTTTGAAGCCGACCTGCATTTTGACGCTTGTCGTTGCCACTTTGCTTCTCAAAATCTCCACCCCCTCGCTCTTATTTTGATTTCTCTGCCCTTATAACGCAGTTTTGTGACGGCGTTGCGATAGGATCTATCATAAGAATCCGCCAAATCAAAAACCTTGTTTTCATAATAATATTCGGCAAGCGTACCGTCGGAGAGCAGCCCTTGTGTAAGCCTCAAATCGCCTATTTCCTCTTCAATATCCAAAAACTCTTCCGGCAAATAGGCATATGTCAGAGTTGCCTCTCCCGAAAAATCCGTGCGTATTGCGTCGGGATAGGTTTTGAAGGCGTGCTTTATGCCGTTTTTGTCCACAAGCCCAACGGGATAAACAATGGTTTTTGTGAGTCCCGACGGCGCGTATTCGCAGTCTGAAACGGCAACTGTTTCATCAATTAACAGCGGCAGATATTCGGTTGTTATCTCGCGGTATGTAATGTTGAGCGCGGACAGCAAATGTGAAAACAGTTCCTGCTGCGCCGAAGTGTACGTTAGATTATCCAGAAAATTTTCCTGTCTCATTTTTGCAAGGCATTCGCCGATAATGTTTTTAACTGTCATTTTTGCCTCCTATAATTTTGTTGCGGCAAGAGCCTTATCGATGATTTCCGCACGCTTTTGTTTGTCCAACCTTTTATTGTCGCGCTCGACTTCCAAAATTAGTTTTTCTCTGTTTTCGATGCGCGTTTTCAATGCGTAATCAAGCATACGGCAATCCAGCCTGTCGAAGGGCGCCGCAAGTTGCAGCGCCCCTCCGATATAGATTTCGTAGCGGTTGCGTTTAGCGTTGAAAAACAATTCGTAACGCTCGTCGATTTCTTTAAGACGTTCAGAAATGCCGTAAAGATCGCCGCTTATTTTTATCAACTGCGACATATTATTCCCAAAGTACGGTCAGTGTAATGTCGGCATTTACGGTGTTTGAACCAAATGACCACGCTGTTTCGTCAAGATACCAACCACCGAATGTATAGCCTGACTTATGCGGTGCGTTGGGTTGTACAGCGTATCCGCCCGGCACAACAAGCTGCATAGGCACAGCCGAGCCGCCATCGGTGTCAAACGTCACAGTGAAATAATCGGGAGCGGGTGCAGTTGTGTTGAATGTAATCTTTGCCTGTCCCATAGGGCGTTCACAAAGAAGATCTGCGTACTTGACAAGCGTTGCGTTATAGCAAGCCTTGCCCGCCGTCTGGTGCAGAACCGTTCCGCCCTCGCCTTCCAGCCATCTCCAATCGCAAAGTTGATGCAACTTGAAGTCGGCGGTGTTGAGCAGATACATCACTTTTTCCGACACAAAGCGGTCTGCCACAAGCGGAATACCCGCATAAGATAAAGCCTTGTAGCCGCCGTCGATTGTCATATAGTCGATGTTGGTGCGAGTTTGTGACATATTTTCAACGTACGCTTTCCTCACGTCGTAGGAACAGACGATAAAGTCTATTGCATTGCCGCTGTTCTCTTCGATATAGTCGATTGCGTCTTGAATCGCGTTTGCGCTGACGCCGGTCGTGACGATATTGGTGTACGGTGTCAAAAAGCCGTAATCCGCTTTTGACAAGCCGTACAAGCTCTGGTTGTTGGAAAACATTGCTTCAAGTCCCGTAAGTTCGTTGTCTTTGGAACCTTGAACGTAGAGTTTGAATCCCGCGCCAAGCGCACTTGCCGCGCTTTTTGAAAGAGTTACAACCTTGCTAGCACGGTCGATTTTGACGATTCGGCTGCCGCTTGCCGCCGAATTTTTGACGTCAAGCGCACTGAAAACATCAATAGTCATTCCTTCGACAAGGTTTTTGATGCTGCCGACGGTAACTTCGTTGAGTGCGGTTGAAACGTTGTCGACGGTGGTTGCGAGAAGTCCGCTTCCGTCGCCGTAGAGCATGCGCCCGAAATTGAATTTGCTGGCTTTAAGCAGTCCGTCCATTTCTGCGTTCAACAAATTTACAAACGCACCAACGGAGTTTTGCGAAGCGCGAATGGCTTTGTCGCTAAGTTCAATTTGACCGTAGAGGTTTTTGAGCGTCAGTGTAAACTGCGCGTATTTGTTTTCGCCGCTTGCGGGCAGAGAGTCGGTTTCGCTGCCGCTTCCTATACCTCCGTTGACGCCGTACGGCGCAAGTTTTTTGACTTCCTTGCCCCAAACGTCCGCTGTAGTCTGCCCAATCTTTGCGAGCAGCGGATTCACTCCGACGTTCAGTTGATCGGCGAGTACGCCCAAATAAAATGTTTTGAGTGCATTGTCTGCACTTGATAATGTGACCATAGTTTTTTCTCCTTATTTTTGTTGTTTATAAAACAACGCGCCCGCTTCCGATACGGTTTTGGGTTTGCTCGAATGGGCGATATTTATCTCCCCGCCGTCACAAAGTACGACGGGCGGTATCCCCGCTTCGAGGTCCCTTAAATAACTTTCGACCACCGCTTTTTTTACAGTGGGCGAACTTAATACGTATTTGTTCAAAAATTCTCCGTCTAGGAGCAGTTGTTCGGGCGAGCGGTATTTCTCGACAAGCACTCTCGTCAGAGCGGTGTCAAGGCACCCATCGCGCGATTTAAGTTCGGGGTGAGCGATAAGTTCTTTCGCTATGTCTTTGGCAAACGGCTTGGCAGTTGGAGTTTTGTTGAAAAATTCCTCCACTTTCTGCTTCCATTCTTCCTCGCTGCGCTCCTTTATCTCCCCTCCGTTTTCCAACTGCGCCAACCGTTGCGATCGCCTTGTAAACTCTTTTTCAAGTTCACGATAGGCTTTTAGCAACTCCTCCGGGTTCTTAAACTTGAAACACGACTGCGCATCTGTTTTTTGCTCATTTTCGTTGCCGCCTTTTAGCGCGCCGTTTTCTTCGGCGGCGTGATTTATATCGGCATTTTTTGCCGAATTTTCTCCATCGGTGGGCGCGAATTTATGCTTGTTTTCCGATTGTTCACTCAATTTTGTATCATCATTTTTCATCTTTACCTCCGAAACTTTCCTGCAATTCGGTAAGTCCGCTGTTTAGTGCAGACAGTTCTTTGTGAGCGTTGATGTGCGCGGTAACCCTTTCTTTGAAAACCGCTTTTTCGCTGCAGTGCGATGACACACAAAGTTTGGTGTGCTCCGCTATATGCAATTCGTGGTCATCCACGATATCGGGTTTTACTTCCCGCGTTTCCAAGATAAGATTTTCTCTCTGCGCTTTATCAATGTGCGCTTCGTCTATATCGCGTGCATCCTCCCAGTTGCCAAATCCCAAAATGTCGAACAACTTTGTGCGCGTACGATTTTTCATCACTCCGTTTTCGTCTGTGAAAAGTCCCAGTTTTAATAGGTCGAAAACCATTGCTCGGCGGGTTGAAAGGTTGTCTTCGATTGCGTTTGCAGTGTCGAATACGACGTCCTCGCTGCCAAGGTCTTCTTTTGTGAATCGTGCGACTTCCACCTCTCCGTTTTCACCCGCGATTCGCTTATAACGCGGCAGTGTGGCGTATTGTTTATACAGTCTGATAATCTGCTTTCCTATGCGCCTTATCGCCTCTCTTAGGCTGTCGGCGGTAAGTGAAATCCTTGTGTCGTCCTGTTCAAGAAGCAAAGAAATTGCAGTGCCAGAGGAAACATTTGAAGGCACTTGCGAATAGGTTGTCACTTCGCTGACGCCGCTTATCATCACAAATTCGTTCAACAGTTTTTCTTCTTCCAAGCCAAATTCACTAGGAACCTGTCCCGGACTCATAAGATGCGGAGGAGTGCTGCCCTGACGGTATATCAAAACTTTCCCGGGCGACAAACCTTCTTCTTCGAGATTGTCGGTGTCAACCGAACCATCCTCAACGGAAAGAATCCCAAATGCCAGTCTGTTCATATATTCGTGCTTGCGGTTTTTTACGGCGTTATAGGCGCGCTGAATGGGGATAATTCTCTCAACCACGCTTGAGCCGAAAAAGTTTCCGAGGCTGCTTAGACATTGCTGACGCGAAAAAGGATATCCTCTCTTTTTATCCTCGCAGTTGACGTAGGGCAAAACGCCATCATAAACGAGCGTATCTCCCGCGACGATTGTCAATCTGCCGTCTGGATACTCTGACGTTGGCAGTTCATATCTTTCGACGACAAGCACGGCATCCTCTTTTGTTTCTGACACGACTTTTGGCACGGTTGCGTTGTAACCGAACCCGCCCGCGACGTTTACGTTGTCAAAAGAGAAAACGTTTAGCGATTCGCCCGTTACGTCCTTATTGAAGCGGCTTTTTACTTCGGAAACGGAAAGCACCTTGACGTGCATAATGGACGGCTGTTTGTCAATATCCGTTATCGCTATGTTTTCAGGAAAAATTTCAAAGGGCGGGCAAACGTAAATTTTTACATCGCCTTCTTTTAGACCGCCGCCCTCAAGCGTTGCGCCTTTTGAAGTATCCCAAACCGTTTTGTAAAAAGCGCAACCCGTGACTTCGCTCCAAGTGTTGGCGCTGGATATAAGCGCATTCAAATCGTTGTCCGCGCTGACAGCGTCAAGCAGTTTTGTGGATAATTGCGCCTTTGAAACGTCGCTATCGTCAGGCGTAGACGGTCTGACAATGGCTTTCGCTTTGACCTTTGCGAGTTTGCTAAGTCTTGTTTCCACAATAGGCGCGATATGGTTAAACACCTCGCGGCTTTGCCAAAAGTATTGTTTTCCGCTTTCTTCCACGTCGCCCGTCGGTGTGATTTCTGAAAACTGATTGCCTATGACAAAATTCATGTTAAGCCGCCAATTAAGTTCGATAGGACGGCGCGCGTTTTGTCTTCTTTTGAAGTCTTCGACGACCAAGGACACTATTTCCGATTCTTTTTTTGCCATTTTGTACTCCTTATCTTTATTTTTTCGGGGTTACTCTCCCGACTTTTTTCGTTTATTTCGCCTTGCGACTTTATTTCTTCTGCGTCAATGTTTTCAGTTTGTTTTACTTCGGCAACGACGTGCTTTTCCGAGCGCAATATTACGTTTGGAATTGATCTGGGAATAAAATGCATCCCCAAACTTTTATAAAGTTCAAGAGCGCAATCTTTGCACATCGCCGCATCCAATCCGTCGACATAAAAATCGGCATCATTTGTGCATACGTCGCAATTTTTTTTGCCTCTTAGCCTATAAACTTTCATACAACCTCCCGTTTGTTTTTCTTGACTTCATCGGGTCTGTCTGTCGCTATGTGGTGCATATTTTTTTTGTGGCTTGCTTTGTTTCAAGTGCCTATTTGTTTGCCTTAGGTGAAATGTTTTCAAGCCCTCTTTCCATATCAGAAGCGATTTTTAGCCCGTTTTCTTTTTGTGAATAATCTTTAAGCAGCGAGAGCAATCTCGTTTTTTCTTTTTCAAGTTCTGTATCGGTTAGCGATTCCACGCCTTCGCCGGTGCCCATTTCCAAATAGGTTTTCAGAGCCGTTGCGTCTGGCGGACAGTATTTTGTTGTAACTTTGCGCTTTGTCAAAACCTCTCTGCCGTCTGTGTTTATGCTATATTCCTCTGCCGTTTCGTCGTATAGATAACCGGTTGCTTTTTTGAGCAGTACCTTCATCAAATCTTCATTCATACTTTCTCCTATTGCGGCGAACAAGCCTTTCGATGTCCTTTTCGATAAGAGTCTTTTCTCTCTCCGTTTCCTTTGACGGCGGCGGTTGACTCATCACGAAATAGCGCAATTCGTCCATAGCGTGATCGTCGATTTTGACGGGTCTATCATTTCTTCCCCACCAGTAACTTTTCATCTCACGTATCATATTTACGCAAGTTTTGAAGATGTAAATTTTTGGCGGCAAAGCGCATAATAAGGACTTTACGTGTTGTATTCCGCTGTATAAATCCTTGTTTACTGCGGTATTGACAAGAATGCCTTTCTCATAAAACAAGTCTGCGACGCTCTTTACACTGCTAAGCGTCCTTTGATTTGCCGCACTGTCTATAAGTGCCGTGAGCCTGCCCTTTGCATCGCGGTGCCAACCGATTGAATCCGCAATCTCAAAAAGTTTTTGAGCGTGATAATCCACCGTCTTTCCCTTTTCGTAATGCTCGGCGACGATAAAGATATTTCCGTCGTAATCGACGGCATAAAAGTGGCAACTTGTGGGATTGTTCAGTCCCGGGTCTATGCTTATATTATTTTGCCATTCTCGCGGAATGCTGAACGTGAATGTGGAGACAAGGACTGTTTTGAAATTGACTTTCCGTCATTCGGTAAATTGTAAAAATGGTTCCGTGAAAAGTAGAAAAAGAAGCCACCGCAGTTTCCCACGGTGGCGTGTTTTAGTTAAGTGTTTCTGTTACCTCTAAGCCGCCACCGAATACGAAGGTTACTTCCTTCCCATCCACGACCGCCTTTTCCAGTAGTGTTCGGCACAGCGTATCATCGAACTCCGTCAGTTGTACATGCTTTTCTACGAGGCTCAGTAGCGTTTGCACCCTGCCGCAGGTTTTTTCGCTCTCGACCGTTGTGTTCTCATAGTGACGCTTCTGCTCCGTCAGCACTCCGATTTCGTTCATGATTGCGTTCTGCGCACTTTCGTTCATGATAAGTTCGTCAGCATTTTTTGCCTTATTCATCATTGCTACGAGTTCCTTTTGCTTTGCCTGTATCTGCTTATCGAGTTCTTCGATTTTGCCGCTCAGGTCGCCGATACCGAGCGACTCATCTATGCAGGCTTGTATTCTTTTGAGCATCGACTCTTTGTCCGCTACAAGCGCGCTTACGACGCGCACAAATGCGTTCTTGAGTTCTTCCTCTTTTATCGGTTTTTGCGTGCATACCGTGTTGCCATTATTTTCGTGGTTCACGCATACCCATGTGTGCACGGTCTTGCCCGCGCTAGTGAAGTTGTGCCGTCTGAACACGCTTCCGCATTGGTAGCAGAAGACTTTGCACGAGAAGGGATACTTTGACGAGTACCCACCCCTGCCTGTTTTCGTGTAACTTCGTATCGTTTTTCTAATCTCGAATTCGCGTTGCACTCGATTGAAAGTGTCCTTGTCGATAATCGCTTCGTGGTTATCCTCTACTAGGTACATTTGCTTGTCCGCATATGAGGTTCGCTTTTTCGCTATGTACGGTCGCTGTATCGTCTTTTGTAGGAGCGCGTTGCCTAGATACTTTTCATTCTTCAGCATATAGAGCAATGTCGTTTCGTCCCAGGTGTCATATCCCTTGTAGGTTTTTATGCCGCGCAGTTTGAGTTCATTCGATACCCCCTTACTGCTCAGCCCGCTTAGGTATAGGCTGAATATCAACTTCACTACCGCCGCCTGCTCAGGGTTTACGACATACTTTTTATCCGGTGTGACGTCGTAGCCGTATACTCTTACGCCGCGTACTATTCCTTGTTCGTTTCTGCGCTGTATGCCCCAGTTCACGCTGTCGCTCAGACTGTCCGATTCTTCCTGCGCTATCGAAGCGTACAGCGTTATCATGAAGTTCGTTCTCTTGTCGTCCTCTATGCTGTTTAGGTGTTCCTTTTCGAATATGACAGGCACGCCCTTTTGTCTCAGTTCATCTATGATTGTCAGCACGTCCACTACGCATCGTGCGAACCTCGACACCGACTTGACCATTATCATGTCAACCTTGCCGTCGAGCGCATCCTGTACCATTCGTCTGAACTCGACCCTTTTCTTCATGCTTCGTCCCGATATGCCTTCGTCCGCGTATATTCCGGCGAACTCCCATTCGGGGTTTTCCTGTATGTAGTTCGTGTAATATCGTTTTTGCGACTCGAAGCTTGTCACCTGCTCCTCTTTGTTAGTTGATACACGCGCATACGCGCACACGCGCTTTTTTCTTTCGAAAAGGCTTTCGTAACTGTTGTGCTTCGGTGCGGCGGGTATTACTCGCACTTTATTTACTTGACTCATATCTTATACCTCCTATCGTGTCTTTTTCTTTGTATCCGTATTCTGCGCTGACTATCGCAGTGTCCCCCGATTTCATTTCGTAGATTATTTCCTCTCGGCTGTTGACTACTATTCTGCTGACCATCGCCGTGAATAGCTCATCGTCCATTGCCGTCAAGTCTGTTTTTCTTGCCGCCAGGGCTTTATTGAATTGTCGCAAGTCCGCCTGAGCTTGTACGTTCGTTGCATTCCTGCTGAGCAGTTCCTTTTTCTTGTTCTCTGTCGTTATTATCTTGTTTATCAGTTTGTTGTATTCCGCCTTCATAGCGTCGGTCATTAGCCCTCGCGCTTGAAGTTGCAGATATACTTTTTCCTGTTGGAGCAATTTTTCCAGCAGTTCATCCTGCTCTCGCACGTCCGCCGTGAAGTACATTTGCCTTAGTGGTTTATGCTTGCCCCTTAGTTCGTTGTACAGCGCGATAAAGCCGTCTTCCAGCGTGGTTCGCTTTATGTTGTCCGACTTGCAGTTCCTAGCGTTTTTAACCCTTACACTGCATCCGTAGCGCACGCTTTTCCCAGTTGAATTATGGTCTATGCGATACATTTTCGCTCCGCATGCGCCGCAGTACACCATTCCTCGGAACACGTCCTTCGTTCTGTCTTCCGGTTTGACGTATTCGCAGTTTCGGTGTTTCAGTATCATCGACTGCGCTTTATCCCACAGTTCCCTTGATACGATTGCTTCGTGGTTGTCTTCCACGTAGTAGCTTTCGACGCATCCGTTATTCTTTATTGACTTGCCGCCTATCGCTACCCACTTTTGCAAGAGCACGTCGCCTTTGTATTTTTCGTTTTTCATTATGTAGAGTATCGTCGATGCCAGGAACGTCCTTCCGTGTGCTGTCGTTATTCCCTGCGCATTAAGTTTCCGCGCTATTGCCGCTGTGCCTACTCCGCGCACATAATCTTCGTATATTTTGCGCACCACTTTGGCTTCTTCCTCTACGACCACCAGCTTTCCGTCCTCGTTGAACTTGTAGCCGTATGGTGTGTTCGGGTTGATAATCATCTCCCCGCGTTCGTACCTTTTTCTCACCGACCACTTTATCGCTTCCGATTTTTCCTCGTATTCGCTTTGAGCAACCTGCGCCAGTGAGGTCAGCAGTATGTTGCTTCGGTCTGTTAGTGTATTTAGTCTTTCCACATCGAATACGACTGGTATTCCAAGTTCCTGTAATCGCGTAACGGCGCGCATAGTGTCTAGTACGCTACGCCCGAATCGTTTTATCGACTTACATAGAATCATGTCAATTTTGCCTAGTTCGCAATCCTTCATCAGTTGTATGAACGCATCTCTGTTTCGAAGGTATCGCCCGCATACGCCGTTGTCGGCGTACACACCGCAGTTTAGGTATTCAGGCGTTTCGTCCATCAGTTTCGTGTAGTACCGAATTTGTTCGGTGATACTAATTTCCTGATTTGCGTGGTTCGTGCTTACGCGGCAGTACGCCGCTGTTCTGATTTTCTCCATGTTTTTATCTCCTTAATTTATTCCCTTTTGGGGTAGGGACAATTAGGCAGGAAATAATTTCAAAAGTCTAGCGAAAACGGCTAGAAACTTTACTTTTCTTTGAACAATGTTTCGTATCTCACGTGTACCAGTTTGGCAAAAAGAAAAGCATGCGGTTTATGCCGCATGCCCGTCTTCAATACCGTACTTTTCTTTCAGCCTTTGCACAATCAAATCGTGCTCCACCGTGGTGATCTTGCCGCTCCGCATCATGCTCATCACAATGCCGCAAGCGCACCTGAACTCAAACATCCGTATTTCCTGTTCCATCGTCATTATCTCCCTTGCTGTCCTTCGTAAACTGCTTTATAACCTGATTACAACCAGTTGCCGATAAACCGCTCGCGCCGCCTGACAATATCGCCACAAGCACGTTTGGTGCCGCGATGATGTCCGGTACGCCGTAGAAACAGACCAGTCCGAGCACTGCGCCCAGTCCTGCTGATACTAACGGTATAAACCGCTTAAACGTCTCATTGTTTTTCGTTGCGTACTTTATCAGGTTCACCACCCAATAGACGATAGTTGCTATCGCCGGTACGCTGATGATTTGTAAATAGTCCATATTCCCTCCTATTTCCTAGAATTCTGTTCGAGCAAATACTCGTACAGCTCATCCTTGACCTCTGCGTATGTGTCCATCGCATCGTGCATTTCGCCGTTTGTCTTGCCATCGCGTATTGCGATAGCATCGGCATAGGTCAGTTTGCCTACTGCGTTAATGCTTTTCAGTATCAACACGTTTTCCTTGCGCTTTAACTCATCGCGTTCTTCGTCTTTTTTTGCCTTCCGTTTGAAAAATCTCTGCATAAAGAAAAGTGCCATCCCGCTGATGACACTTGCCAGTATGCTTAATACTATAGGTAAAATTTGCATATTCCTCCTCAGCAGTCCACCTGTGTTCCTACGAGAACGCCTTTGAATCTGTCGTAATAAAACTCATGCGAAATTGCTTCGCCGTCGTATTCGCCACAATATATTTCGGCTTTCTTCGACAGCGCAACTGGCGAATTTGTCCACTGTTCGTCAAATCCAAACTCCCCTGTCAATTCTGCGCTCGGAACGATGAATTCAACTTCCGGCAGTTGTCCTTCTCCGTATTTATACAGGTGTTGGTCTATCGACATAAGTGTTTGATTAAGGTTATTAACCCTGTCTTGCAGTTTTCTTAATTCTGCGTATTCCGCCAATACCAAGCCGTCCTCATCTACGATTTCCTCTGCCGTTTTGCCGGTTTTTGAAACGCCGTCCAACAACGCCTGATAGTTTCTGTTTATTTCAGCCTGTGCTTTGTTGAAAAACTCTATGTACCGAGGTCGCATCAACTTTTCTTTTTCGCGTTCATCGGGTGAGCAATAAACGGAAAAGACTACGTAAACCGATAGCCCCATTATTTTGCACTCATCGAATTCCACCTTGTAATAATTGTTTGTTTCTTCTATTTTTATTGCCATTGTTGTCTCCTAATACATAATGTTTAGATAGCCG
>CAYIYN010000010.1:0-28940 GCA_964367645.1 uncultured Bacteroidaceae bacterium | reverse complement strand
TTATAATTGGACATATGATTGGGAAAGAAGAATTCTGGGCAGAAGCAAAAAACGAATTGTCAAAGACAATGCAAGCGATAAGTTATGAGGTTTGGGTCGAAAGACTTGAGCCTGTTTGTTTTTGTGGAAGTGTTTTTGTGCTTGCAGCCGAAACGGCATCGGCAAAAAAAACAATCGACGAAAGATACCGCGATCAGATAAAAGAAATAATTGTGGGATTAAATCCCACCGTTAGCGACATAGATATAATTACCGCCTCCAAAAAGAAGGATTATCTTGAAAAACAAACGGAAATTGTTCCGGGCGTCGGTATTATCATTGACGATAAAAAACAGACGGAAGAGAAAAGAAATCAGTTTATAGAAAGATACACTTTTGAAAATTTTATAGAAGGTCAATCAAATAATTACGCGCTCGCCGCAGCAAAAACAGTTGCTGAAAATCCGGGCGGGAAATATAATCCGCTTTTTATATACAGCGGCGTTGGCTTGGGCAAAACACACCTTTTGCATGCAATAGGCAATTATCTACATAAAAATTCGCACCGTAACAGCGTCGTCTACGCAAACAGCGAAACCATAGTCAATGAATTTATATCCACTCTCCAAAAAAAGAGCAACGAAGAAAGCAATAAATTCAGAGAGAAATATCGCGCGTGCGACGTCCTTATGATAGACGACGTACAATTTTTGGTTGGAAAAACCGCTATGCAGGAAATGTTTTTTCACATCTTCAACGACCTCTATCAATCAAACAAGCAAATAATTTTAACCTCCGACCGCGCACCGAAAGACCTAGCCACTCTGGAAGAGCGACTTAGAACTCGCTTCGCTTGGGGCTTGACCGTCGATATACAAGTGCCCGACACCGAAACCCGCATCGCCATTTTGAAAAATAAAGCGGCGCAGGAAAAATTTATCCTATCCGACGAAGTCGCCTCCTATATAGCCGACAACGCCACAACAAATATCCGCGAAATGGAAGGCCTTCTGACCAAAATCATATTCTACAGTTCGCTCACCAACCACCCAATTAATACCAAAGAAATGGCGCACGACGCGTTGCAAGACTTTATAGAAGAGAAAAAGGACGTCCTTGACGCCGGCGATATTATTACAACCGTCTGCAAATACTTCAAAATTACAACGGAAGACATCTTTTCCAAACGCAAAACCAAAAATCTCGTAGAACCGAGAATGATAGCCATTTACCTTATTACCGAACTGCTTTCTATGACGCTCGCTAATATCGGACAAATGTTCGGGGGCAGAGATTATACAACCATCATCCATGCCCGCGATAAAATAAGCGAGGAAATCAAAACGGATAAACGCATTAAACTCGTCGTCGCGGACATCAAAAACATGCTGCTGAACAGATAAGCTTGCAAATCTGCTTAACAGATAAGCTTTCAAATCATACAATTAAATTAAAGCTGATTATGAAATAATGCGGGAGAAACGTTTCGGACAAAAACTTTCTTCCGCACCCCTTTTCAAAACTTTCAAAAAATATAAATTTAAATCAACCGAAAGTGTGGATTCACAAATTTACACTTTCGGCTAAATAAAAAATTGAAAGTTTTGGGGTTTGCAAAAGGGGCATTTTTAAAAACCCCCCTTTGCGTAAATAAACATTCCACCAATAAAAAACTCCTATTACAGGGGTTTTTGTTTGATTTGACCGTATTGACGTGGGTATTTTTCGGGGGTTGGGCGTGTTTTTTTGAAGATAATAAGGCAACGGCGATCGCCGGAAGGAAGAGAGAGGTGATGCGCGGCGTAGGTGCAATAGAGGGTTGTTGCGGCAGATTTTGATATGTCGAGTTCAGACTCATCGGTTTTATAGGCTATAAACGAGCCTCCAACTTTGAGCAGAGGTGTGCAAATTTCAAGAAGAATAGGAAGAGATGCGACGGCGCGTGCCACAACGATGTCGAAAGTGCCGTATAAAGAGCGCAAGTCTTCTGCCCTGCCGACTGTTACGGTGAGGTTTTTAACGCCTAACGCGCGGGCGGTTGCACCGACGAAATGCATTTTTTTTGCAGTGGAATCGAGCGCGGTAACAGATATATCGGGGCGAGCGACGGCAAGGGGAAAGGCAGGAAAACCGCTACCCGAACCAACGTCGAGAAGTTTTGCGCCGCTTGGTATATAGGGAAGAGCGGTGAAAGAGTCGATATAGTGTTTTGCCAAAAATTCGTCTTTTTGGGTTATTGCGGTAAGATTAAAATCTTTTCCGGCGTCGATAACCGCATCGTAGTATGCCTCGAGAATGTCGAGTTGAGATTCGCTCAGTGCGACTCCGCCAATGGCAAGGGTTTGAGAGGATAACAAAAGACGGTTTAAAGACATGCTATTTTTCGCCCTTTGAAAAGTGTTTCAGTTTGAGTGAATCGCCGGGTTTGGATTTTATAAGAGCCGTCAACCCGCAGGCAATCAGCAAGAAGAGCATACAGTATGGGAAAAGAATGCGGAAACCGTCGTGCTCTCCGCCACCGAACCAATTGTCGGCAATATCGATAAGATAGCCGGAAAGTATGGGTGTGACGACCATGGCAAGAGTCATAGAAACTGAGAATATGCCGGTATCTTTGCCCAGTTTATCCGCGCCGGTGTTTTCCAAAAAGAAAGGATAGATATTGACAATGGTAAAACTGAAACTCACGCCGAGAACCATAAAGAGTATATAAAGAATGGGATGAGGCGAATCGAAAGCTATAGATGAGGCAAAGCCGATGAACATTAGGGTAAAGCCTATAAGGATTGTGTTCCTACGCCCTATTTTGTTTGCCAGATAACTGGCGAGAGGGAATGCGAGCATCGCGGCAAGTTGCGCCAAAATAAGAGGGATAATAGACTGCCCCTTTGGGAAGTTGAGCACAAATTCGGCATAAGTTATGAAATTGGAACTGAGTGCGTTATAAGCCATATAAAAGCAAAATACCGCGCCCAAAATGCAGAAGCGCTCAAACGGGATATTCTCGCGAATGGAAGGCTTTCCCGCCTTCTTCTGTTCCAAACGCTCTTTGCGGCGTGCAAGATAAGATTCATGTTGTAGAGCCGAGTCGAAACTGGGCAAATGAAGCAGCGAATCTTCTTTGAACGACACGACGTCCAAGCCGTGTGATTCAGAACAGGCAAGAGTTTCCGACTCCGAAGGGCCGTCTTCTAAGACGTCGGTTTGACAAAGCAGTTGTTGTTCTTCGGGAGCGGCGGGTTCTAAATCCAAAGCGCAACTGTTTTCAATCAACATATCGTCACGGAATTTCTTCTCTTTGACCGCAATGCAGAACCAGATGAGCATTGCTATTGTTATTGCGACCATTGCCGCGCCGTAAACATAGAAGTTGTCAAAAACGGGGGGCATCAGGCCTGCAAATAACCCCAGAGCGACAACCGTTGTGACAACGGAAACTGCGTTTGACAAAGCGTTTGCTTTGCTGCGATATTTGTCGGGGTTGACGTCAGGCACGAGCGCGAGAGCTGGAGAGCGGTATGCCGCCATACTGGCAAGCGTCACAATAAGGCAGACTAAAAAAGGTATAAAATAAGCCTTGCCCAAAGAAGCAAAGATACACACACCTGAAAAGCCTATCATGCTGACGATTGTGCCGCCCACGATAAAAGGTTTTCGTTTTCCCCAGCGTTCACCTTTGCTATTGTCGGAGAGTCTTCCAAAAAGCGGGAGGAAAAGCAATCCCAATATGTTGTCGGCAGCGACAATGACGCCGTGCCAAAACGATGAAAGGCCATAGACACCGTAGTCCACGACCTGCATAAAACTATCATAAGAGCCCCAAAAGAGAGCTATCCAACCGAATGCCAACGAGCAAAGAGCGGTTCGTTTATAATTGAATTTCATAAAAGGATTTTATCACTCTCGCGCGTGAAAAGCAACAAGAAGAAAGAAGAAGTAATAAAGCGCGCAGTATTAATTTGTCTTGACAAATCATTTTAGCTAACTCATTTTAGCGTTATTCTATGTTTGATTGAGCAATATTTATGTCTGACGACAACAACTTTATGTTCCGACCTATCGCAACCTATGTTTCATTGTGCTTCTCCGCTGTTCCATAGGAAAACATTTCAATGTTCCACCGAGTATCATTTTGATTTAACTAAGCTATATAATAGGTTTTTGGTCAATTAATTAAAATTGTTGTATGCTTGGGTGTTGTATTGCACGGTATACGCACGTTATAATATAGAAGTGCGGTTTTCGCTGAAAAGGTATCACCAAACATAGGTTCAAACGCCGTTTGCATTTTGGCGGCAAGACTATTGAAAAAAATAGATTGAGGTGCTAAAATGAGAGCACATAAGGAGAATGTATGAGAATCGGCATCGTTACGGCAATGGCGGAGGAAACTTTGCCCATTTATTTAAAAGTTGGGACAATCGTCGGCGAAGGTGTGGTTGGCGGAGCAACCGTCAGAGAAATCAAGTACGAGGACAATACCCTATATCTGGCGACGTCGGGCATCGGAGAATTGCGCGCGGCATTGACTGCACAGTTGCTAAAAGACATTTTTGAAGTGGAGGTTATCCTCAATTTCGGATTTGTCGGTGCAATAAATCCAAAACTTAACGTAGGCGAACTTGTGATTGTTGGCGCTATTGTCCATCATCAGTTCGATATCAGCGCCGTTGACGGCAATAAAGCAGTCGGACACTACGACGGACGCGAGGATTTGTATTTCAGTTGCGATGCAGAGATTATTTCTCGCGTGCAGTCGGCATTGGGGAGTCCGCTTCCAGTTGTTGTGGATGCATCGGGCGACAAGTTTATTGCTTCGGCAGAAGAAAAAAATCGTTTGCGTCGCACATTTGCCGCAGATATTTGCGAAATGGAAGCAGCGGGACTGGCACTTGCTTGCGAGCGCAACAATCTACCGCTGTTTTCGCTTAAAGTCGTGTCCGATAAAGCCGACGAAAACGCCATAATCTCATTTGCCGAAGTGTTGAGAAAAGGGATGACTAAATATGAAAAGTTGCTCCCCATAATTATAAAAGCAATCAACTGTGACAGTGAAAAGCCCCTGCCTCCAGCCAGGTTCAAACAATAGCGCCAAAGTGAAAAAAAATGAACAGATTGAAAGAAAACGGTTGAAGTGAAAATGAAGTGAACAGACAAATATATCAATCAGCATAGCCAATCTTAGCAATATTGATTTATAAGACGACACATCAAAAAAACAACAGAGAGTGATAAATAGTATCAGCCTCTGGCACACGCAAAACAGCGTATCTAACCGCGCAGATTGAAACAATATGGACAAAATAGCAAGTTTTCAAATCAACCATGACACCCTTGTGCCGGGTCTTTATCTGTCGCGTGCGGACGGCAACGTCTACACCTACGATTTAAGGTTTAAACGCCCAAACAAAGGTGATTATCTAAAAATTGCCGCAATGCATACAATTGAACATTTGTTTGCAACGGTCGTAAGAAACGGTGCCTTCAAAGACAAGGTCGTGTACTTTGGTCCTATGGGTTGCCGCACCGGATTTTATCTGCTTCTTTTCGACGTAGACGATTTGATAATAGCAAAACGAATTGTTGCTGAAAGTCTAAAATTATGTTTAGAGCTTGAAAAAATCCCGGGTGCCAAGAAAATTGAATGTGGGAATTACCGCTCTCACAGCCTGAAAGAGGCGAAAAAAGAAATTGAGTCCTACCTTGACGTCTTGAACGCAAGCGGAACAAATAAAAAATAACAACTTGCAACAATCGGTCGGTTGTATTGCAATTTATGCAGCGGAACTTAGATTGTCAGACAACAACTCGCTTAATAATCAAACACAACGGATTGGCAAAGAGCAATCGAAAAAGCAGTGAGATAAACGATTTTGTCCATCGATGATAAATAATCGGGCACATAAACAGTTGTTCAAAAGCGATTCTGCAAAACCGCAAAAGGTTAACAAGTCAACCAATATTACGACAACAGGAGTATACTCGTACGACTTTATGAAAACTGCTTATTATATCAGAATAAAAAGAAAAGTTTGGACGAATTGGCCGAATATAAGACACAAGGTGCGTAGCATGCATTAAGTGCAATCCGCCGTACTGTTACTCTCCTCCTAAATTTTCTATATTTCGACAGTAAATTTTGCAGCAAATCTTTATAACGAATATTTCAATTAAAAAGTTTTTTATATTATAATACTGTTATCGCTTGGGAAATATCGCTATAGGTCTATTGAGCGGTAGTAGAATAGTCTTTCCGATTAGTTCTTGCCGCTTTTTGTACGGTACCGGTTGTATATCTATGTTTAAATATTGTATCGAATACCGACAGATTGATTTTTTTTCGCAACGTAATAAACGTTTTTCCGATGCGACCCCTTTTTTCGCGAATCATTGAAGCATGATCTTAAGAGAGTACCGTTTCTCCACCCTCATGCGATGAACTCATGAATTTCGAGTGGCAATTCTTCTACTAGCGCCACTCAATTACTTTGTGGTTCTCTTTTGCGCCGAGTCTGTGCGGTATGTATTTGCTGTGAGTTTTTGCGATATACGCGGTTAAAGTAACAAAAACAATGGCAACAGCAACGTCACTTAAAAGAGCATTTTAGGTGTCATACAACCAAACAAGGTAAGAACAAAATGCCGTATAACCAAAAATTAAGAACAAAACGCCGAACAATCAAACAAGGTAAAAACAAAATGTCGTATGGCATTGGTGCTTGCAAAAATAAAAAAATTAAGAAAGAAAGTAAATAAAAAATTATCGCAGTATCTGCCGATTGTTGTCACCCTCCCCTTTTTACGTTATAAAGCAGCATGTCAACAATTCGAGCAGCCACTTAAATCTCTCCGAAAGTTTTCGCATTAGCGTCTTTTGGACCCAAACACTGAAATATCTCAAAAACCGACGTAAGACGTAAATTGCCCAAGGAACACCCTTGTCTTTTATTTTGGTAGACTTAACCGCTGAACATTTTGCGGCGAATATATAATTGTTTGCCTAAAATATCGCCCGCCATACGAGTCGGAACGCAAAGGCTCATAGGACTTCTCGGAAAAAGTCAAATTTAAAACAGCGATAATAACCGTATGAAACTGCCAGACAATATCAAATAAAGGGAAGACAAAAAATTCGCAGCGAAATATCAGTGATAGACAAACGAAATTGAGCCGCCGCTCAATTTAAACAAAGCAGAACACACAAATATTCGGCAAATCAAGCAATTTCCTTGTGTTTCACGTGGAACAAAGAAATAACCGCAAAAAGTGTCTAAAAATTAATGTTTCACGTGAAACAATTTTGTCGCGGTGCGCGTTTCACGTGGAACTAAACAACGGCTAATTATCTAAAAACCCCTCTGTTTGGTGGGGGTTTGGCGATTGTTGACGCAGGTAAATGGCAAAGATATGTCAAACATGCGGCCTTCGTCGTGTAAAATTTGCTGTAAATATTTGCCCCTTACGTCGTGTAAAATTTTGTGCTTCAGTTTCACAATTATTTCTTTATTTTTTGCATGTTTCATAAACCGCTGAGAACTGTGTTTTTCAATGCTTTTTACTTATACATATGGACTTTTTAGTTTGATAAAATCACTATTCAGGCAATAAATGGGGATTTGGCATGCTTTATTTTGCAAATTTTTCTGTGCAAACGGCATTATCTAACTTGTGAATGCGCACTTTTAATTAAATTTTTTTCAAAACAAGGATAAACCGCATATATTTGCTGTATTTGAGTTGATATATATGTTTAATGCACAAGTATTTTGCTGCCTAGTTATTTCTTGATTGTCGGTTTGTTTTTGGCATTTTGTGCTGTTTTGTACAATACTTCATCTGTTATGTAGCATTATAAAAAGGTGTTTTTAAGGCTTGATTATACCCATTTAAGTCTGCTTTGTTTTGACGGTTTGAATTGTAATAGGATTGCATTTATAAGGACGGTTTGATTTGCTCTGCAACACTAAATCGATGTTGACAAAGCATATTATTCGGGACGAAATTCTTATTTTTTGAATAACTTAAATAATTTTTTAGCAAAAACCGTGTTTTTGAAAGAAGTTGCTCGCCTTTTGTGGAGTTTCTGCACCTGTAGACAAGCGGGCGGTATCATGATTGCATCGTAAAATTCTTGGACTATTTGACAGCTGTTTTCGTTTTTTGTTTCTAAAGACGATTGATTGCGCCCAAATTTGCTTTATTTGCACGGTTATCCATTATTTGTTTGGTTGGGAACCGGCAGCAGGAAATCGGTGACAGTGACGATGCAAGCGTTTTCCAAGATCAAAGAACCTTCATATGCATCCGAGGAAACCGCGCGCACACTGTTGGCTATAAATAGGTTAACAAGTGAACCAAGGCGGTAGTATGCAACCTCGAAGGCAGCGGGTACATGTTCTTTTATGGCAATAGCAAAAACAAGTTGACAAGCGAACTAAATCGGTAGTATGCAAACTCGAAGACATCGGTTACATGTTCTTTTATGGCAATAGCAAAAATAAGTTAGCAAGCGAACTAAAGCGGTAGAATGCAAACGCGAAGACGTCGTTAACATATGCTTTTATGGCAATAGCAACAATAAGTTTTTGGTCTTAAGAGAAAGTTGATGTCGCGTAATCTATTTCGTTGTTTTTTCTAGATGATTTGAGCATTTATTGCCAGATGTTTGAGCGTTGTTTGCCAGATGTTTTGAGCGTGTTTGCCAGATGTTTTGAGCGTGTTTGGCCAGATGTTTTGAACAGGGGTTTTGTATAGATTTTTTGCACCGGATAAAGAAAAATTTCAGGTCAGAATTATGTAATTTGCAAGCCAAAACAGTATGGGGCCGATAAGCACAAAGATATGGAAAACGGAGTGAACGTACGGTTTTTTGATTGCGAACAGGGCGGCACCGATAAGTACGCAGACTATACCGGATAAATTTAGTATCAAAAACAAATTGGGTACGGATGCTTTGACCAAAAAAAACGCGCCAAAAAGAAGTCCGCCCACAATAAAGTTGGAGGCAAAGGCATAATTTTTGAACCTTTTGAAGTCATACACGCAAAGAAAAATCGTAACCAAGGCAACGCAAATCGCTAAAGCGTAGGCAATATAGCCGTAGATGCTGTTAAATAGCAGGCAAATGCCGGTGCCGCAAGCGATGACATTGAGATTTATACTGCTGTAATCAACCTTTCTCAAAATGCTTTTAATTTTAAGGTTTGTGCAGGCGTGATAAGCCGTAGACGCACAATATAAAAGAATAAAACCAAAGGAGCACAAGATTGCTGTGGCGAAAGACTGAGGCGTTGTGGCTTTTAATAGCATCAGCACCGCACCGACAACGCTTAATACCGCTCCGATGCCGTGTGTAGTGACGTTCAACAACTCTTCCATCGGAAGATAATATCTAAGACCGTTATCACCGTAAATCCGTTTTAGTTCTTCCACGTTGTCGGGGGATTTGAATCTGTTTTTTAGTGTAGATGTTTTCAGCACATTTTTATCCGCTTGGTATTTTCCTTGTTTAATATTTGTATTTGTTGTCTTGTATCATTTCAAAAGTTCACAAAAGAATTTGAAACATACGGCATTTGATTTTATTTATGAGTTAGCGTTTCCCACACATTTTGATGCGTATGGATTTAGGTGTGAAATTTTATATCGATAACTTGTGTCATTCTTAGAAAGTCACCGTAAGCGCGTCGGAGCTTGCAGCGACATATCCTTCTTTTAACGCGATGACCGTCACCGAGCGACTGCCGGAAATAATTGCCACGTCAGTGAGAGATGCAAAATCAAAAGAAGTCGCGGTGACAATTGCTACGCTAACGCCATCAACGGCAACGTTATAAGTGACGCCGTCTTCGCATCCGATCCAGTGAAGCACGTTATTGTTTATCCACAGTCCGCTCGGCGAAGAAAGAGCAGGGTGCGCCGTATAACGCACGGTTGCGGTGTTGCCGCAGGTATTATTTGTTCCGTAAGCCGAAATCGAAAAAGAAAATTCACCTTGAGCGGAAACGGCATTTGTTACGTTTCTTAGAAACAAAACATAATCTTCGCCGTTTATCGTGATATTTTCACCGCTTGCAGGAGTGCTGAGCACACTTTCATCGGTATCGGAAAGCAACAATATAGTAACCGATTCAAAACCTTTTGTAACGCAGTATGAGAGGTTTACCGAGCCGTTTTCAAACACTAAACCGGCGTTTTTGACAAAATAAGATTTAGAATCTCCGCCGTCACCGTCGTCGGGATTGCCACCGTCACCGGGGTCTTCGCCGTCATCGGGATCTCCACCGTCACCGGGGTCTTCGCCGCCGTCCGGGTCTTCGCCGCCTGAATTATCATCGTCCGGAACTACGGTCGCTGTAATTCTGAGTTCGTAATCGTTGCCTTTGACGGTGTATTTGCTCGGATTAAAAACATAGCCGTCCAGCGAAAAATTTAAAACGTCGCCGTCGGACAGCCCTTCAATTAAAAATATTCCGCTGTCGTCCGAAGTGTCCGTTGTTTTTGCGCCGGTTATTATGGATACGTCGGCAAGAGGCTGTCCGTCAAGCGTTATTTTGCCGCTGACCGTATAGCCGGTTTCGGTCGTTTTTTCGGATTCGGTTTTACTGCATGCGCAAAAAGAGAGTGCCAACAACGAAAAAACAATCAAAACAAATACCGATTTGATAATTGATTTTTTCATATGAGGACAACCTCCCCGTTTTTGAACTTGAAGGAAATCGAACAAGGGATGGTAGCGACACCATCAAAAGCAGCGACCGTCGCAACATATCCGGTATCTCCGTCTGTCACAAATGATGAAATGGAAATGCAAGTTACGGTTGTGGAACAAACGTCGTCACCGGACGGCGATTGAGTCGCGGGCAAAATCGTGTATTTGTAATACGACGCTCCGTTCACGGGCGCCCAAGACAGCGTCAACTCGCCGTTAAAGACCGAAAGATACAACTTTTCAACGGAGCCCGTTCTTGAAATATCAAGGGCGCAAGAACCGGACGGCGGAGCGGTGTAATAAGTGTTTGAACTGTAAGGCAAGACGGAAACGTAATAGCGCTTTGTCAGTATAAGGCGGTCTGCAACGTTTGCGCGGCAACTTGTGTAAGTGCCGAAGTCAACACCTTCGACATATAGTTTGTAGCCGCTTGCGCCGCTTACGGAGTCCCAAACGATCTCATTGCCTTGCAGGCGCACCTCACTGACGGCTAACATCGCGACGTAGTGGTCATAGGTAATGCTTGCGTACAGTGTAGGCTCACCGTTAAAGCGAGTGTAAACCGTGAAAGCGTATTGACCGGGAGTGGTCAGTGCGGAAGTGACGTCTAATGACGTGTCGATATACTCGTCCGATGTGGATTTGACGCCGTTTATGTATACCGTATAGCCGTCCAAATCGCCATCGAAAGGCATCCAAGACAAAACGATATTTCCCGAAGCGCTTTTTTCAACTGAAATTAAACTGCCCGCATCAACAACCCCATTTGGATATATGAAGGGTGCCAAACTCAAAAAACAAACGAAGAGCGCCAAAAAAAGAGGCAAAATTTTGCCGCGCGGTGTCTTTTGTACAAACAGTGTTTGGTTTGGATGATTTGCCAACGCTTTACGCCTCAAACTTGATACATAAAAGATAGATTAAAAGTGCCTAAATGTCAATATAAACCGTCTTTAAGCAATTTTCAGCGAAAAAAAGCGAGCCGCAAATGCTTTTCACGAAAATATGTGCAAAACGTCCGCGAAAAACCAAAAAAGTACTTGATAATTAAAATTTCTATGGTTATAATATACAATAGTATTATGTAATTAAATAATGTATTAACTGCTTATATAAGTTTTATATGGAGGAACAATGGACGAAGAAGTAAAACACAGTTATAATGCAACCGACATACAGGTGCTGGAAGGACTGGATCCTGTTCGCAAGCGCCCGGGTATGTATGTAGGTTCGACGGACACACGCGGACTGCATCATTTGGTCACCGAGGTGGTGGACAACTCCATAGACGAAGCGCTTGCGGGATTTTGCGATCATATAAACGTTGAAGTACTGTCCGACGGCTCCGTCCGCGTCACGGACAACGGCAGAGGTATTCCCGTTGGAATAATCGAAAAAGAAGGCAAATCCGCAGTGGAAGTAGTTTTAACAAAACTTCACGCAGGCGGAAAATTCGGCAACGGCGGCTACAAAATTTCAGGCGGTTTGCATGGCGTGGGCGTTTCTTGCGTAAACGCTTTGTCGGAATGGCTTATCGCAGAGGTTCGCCAAGACGGCAAATTGTACCGTATGCGTTTCAACCGCGGCGTGGCGGAGCGTCCGCTCGCCCAAGTCGGCACGTCGACAGAAAGCGGCACCACGATAACTTTCCGCCCCGACGACACTATATTTGAAACACTGGATTTCCACTATGAAACCATGAAGACGCGGCTTAGAGAACTTGCGTATCTCAACAAAGGTTTGACAATCGAACTTTCAGATTTCCGTGTTCAGCCTGTAAAACACGAAACTTTTTGCTATGAAGGCGGAATCGTCAGCTTTGTGGAAAGTCTAAACCGCACGCACGATACAATCTTTGAAAACGTGATTTATTTTGACGCAAAGTACGTTGACAGCGAAATCGAAGTGGCGATGCAGTACAACGACAGTTATACCGAAACGATTTTGGCGTTTGCAAACAACATTAACACCGAAGAGGGCGGCACCCATTTGGACGGATTTAAATCCTCTATAACCAAAGTCATCAACGACTACGGCACGAAAATGGGCATTTTGAAGGGAGCGGACAAACTTTCAGGCGAAGACGTGCGCGAGGGCTTGACGGCGATTATCTCCGTCAAACTTGAAGAACCGCAATTTGAAGGTCAAACCAAAACCAAATTGGGCAACAGCAGTATGCGTAACGCCGTTGCAAAGGGAGTGACGGAGGGTCTTGGGACTTATCTTGAAGAACATCCCAGAGAGGCCAAAGAACTCATTTTAAAGACAATTACCGCGCAAAGGGCAAGAGAGGCGGCGCGTGCCGCGCGTGAAACAGCAAGAAGAAAGAGCGCGCTCGAAAGCACGACGCTCCCCGGCAAACTTGCAGACTGCACCGATAAAGACCCCCACAACTGCGAAATCTATCTTGTTGAGGGCGACAGCGCGGGCGGCAGTGCAAAACAGGGCAGAGATCGCCGATTTCAGGCAATCCTTCCTCTCAGAGGCAAAATATTGAACGTTGAAAAGGCAAGACTGCACAGAGTGCTTGAAAATGAAGAAATAAAGGCAATGATAACGGCTTTCGGCTGCGGTATCAACACCGAATACGACGAAAGCAAACTGCGCTATGAACGCATTATCTGCATGACGGATGCGGACGTCGACGGCAGTCACATTCGCATTCTCATGCTAACGTTCTTCTTCCGCTTTATGCGCCCGCTTATCGAAAACGGCCACGTATATATCGCACAGCCTCCGCTTTATAAACTTGCAAGAGGCAAACAGGAACAATATTTTTACGATGACGCCGCGCTTGACGCGTTCTATGCCGAAAACGGCAGAAAGGGATACGATTTGCAGCGCTATAAAGGCCTTGGCGAAATGAACCCGGACCAACTTTGGGAAACCACTATGGATCCGCAATACCGCACACTGCTTAGGGTGACGATGGAAGACGCTATCGCAGCAGACGAGTTGTTTACCATACTGATGGGTGAACAACCCGAACTGCGTCGCCAGTTTATCGAAGAAAACGCCAAATTGGTTGAGGATCTGGACGTCTAAGGAGGAATGAAAAGTGGCTAAACAACTAAACGATAAAGACAAAGAATATATAGAGCATCTTTCTCAAAGCAAAATAGTGCCCGTGGAAGTGCGTGGGGAACTTAAAAAATCTTTTATTTCCTACGCGATGGCTGTTAACGTTTCGCGTGCTATTCCGGACGCCAGAGATGGGCTGAAACCCGTTCACCGCAGAATTTTGTATGCAATGAACGACAATGGTTTGACGCCCGACAAACCCTACCGCAAATGCGCTACAATCGTCGGTGAAGTGCTTGGTAAATACCATCCTCACGGCGACAGCTCCGTCTATGACGCTTTGGTGCGTTTGGCGCAGGATTTCTCAATAAGATGTCCTCTTGTCGACGGGCACGGAAACTTCGGCTCGGTCGACGGCGACCCGGCGGCGGCATATCGCTATACCGAAGCGAGAATGAGCAAAATCGCGCTTGAAATGATACGCGATATTGACAAAAAAACCGTAGATTTTTATCCCAACTTTGATGATACCAGAGAACAGCCTGTCGTGCTGCCTTCACGCTTTCCAAACTTGCTTGTAAACGGCTCAGACGGCATTGCGGTTGGTATGGCGACGTCCATTCCTCCTCACAACCTCGGTGAAGTTATCGACGCGGCGGTCGCTCTTATAAAAGATCCCGAACTTACCGTTGATGATCTTATGGATTTTATTCCCGCACCCGATTATCCCACGGGCGGTTTGGTGCTTGGCAGAGCGGCTATTAAGCAGGCTTACCGCACAGGCAGAGGCACGGCGGTTATTCGTTCAAAAACGGAAATCGACGAACTGCCCAACGGCAAAAGCCGTATTGTAATAACCGAAATTCCTTATCAAGTCAACAAAGCGAAACTCATTGAAAACATTGCCGACCAAGTCAAAGACAAACGCATTGAAGGCATTTCCGACATCAGCGAAGAAACCGACCGTCACGGCATGCGCATAGTTATTGATGTGAAGAAAGACTTCAACGCGCAAGTGGTGCTCAACACGCTTTTTAAACAGACTCAACTCCAAATCAACAATTCTATAATTCTTTTGGCTCTTGTGGACGGCGTTCCGCGCGTTCTGAATCTCAAAGAATTGTTGGAGTGCTATGTCGCACACCAAGAGAACGTCATCGTGCGCCGCACCCGTTTTGATCTTGAAAAGGCAAGAGAGCGCGCTCATATCCTTGAAGGTTTGGCGATTGCACTCGCCAACATCGACGAAGTTGTCGAATTGTTAAAAAAGTGCGCCGACCGTGGTGACGCCATTGTCAAATTGGGCGAGCGTTTTCTGCTTTCCGAGGCGCAGGCTGTCCCGATTCTCGAGATGCGTCTGCAACGCCTTACAGGGCTTGAGGTTGAGAAAATCAACGATGAGCTGAATCAAAAGCGCATTGAAATTGAAGAATACACTCGCATTTTGGGCGATATGAACGTCGTAAAGCAAATCATTATCGACGAAATGAGCGAGATAAAAGAAAAATACGGCACTCCAAGATTATCGCAACTCAGTTACGATTATTCCGAAATCGACATCGAAGACTTAATCGAAAAAGAAGACATCGTCGTCAGTATGACTCACGGTGGATATATCAAGCGTCAGGCGGTCAAGGAGTATCACTCTCAACATCGCGGCGGCGTGGGTATCACGGGGCACAAGGCAAAAGAAGACGACTTTGTTGAAAAACTGTTTATAAGTCACACACACCAAGAAATGCTGTTCTTCACAAACTTGGGCAAAGCGTTTAGGCTGAAGGGCTACGAAATTCCCGAAGCGAGCAAGACCGCAAGAGGCAGAGCGCTTGTCAATCTGTTGCAATTAGACAGCGGCGAAAAAGTGCAGGCGATACTGCGTCTGCCCGAAGATAAAGAGGGGAAATTCTTGGTGCTTGCCACAAAACAAGGTTTGATAAAGAAAACTCCGCTTGCGGAATTCGACTCTGTTAAACGCAATGGTAAGATAGCAATAAAATTTAATGAGGGCGACCAACTTATCGAGGCGGTTTTGACATCCGGCAACGACGAACTGATTATGGCGTCAAGCGAAGGCAACTGCATACGCTTCAACGAAAAGACGGTCCGCACGGTGGGCAGAACGGCACTCGGCGTCAAGTCTATGAGATTGGCAGACGGCGCGTATATGGAAGATTTGGCGGTTATCGGACCCGATAGCGAAATCTTGACAGTGACCGAAAACGGCTACGGAAAGCGCAGTTCTGTGTCCGATTATCCTCTGCAAGGCAGAGCGGGCAAGGGCGTAAAGGCAGGCGTATTCAACGATAAGACAGGCGCGCTTGTCAACCTCAAGGTCCTTGACGGCGAAACCGATATTATGATGATAACCGACAACGGAATCATAATCAGGGTGCACGCAGACGAGATAAGCAAGATTGGCAGAGCCACACAAGGTGTGCGCATTATGCGTCTTAAAGATGAAAAAGCTAAAGTCGTGAGCATTGCTCTTGCACCTCGTGAAGAGAACGAAGATGAATCTGAGGAAAACGTCGAGGCGGTATCAGGCGCGCTTGAAACCGAAGGTGAAAGCACGGCCTATGGTGCAGAGAATAAAGCAGAAATATAAGGTGACATATCAAAAGCGGGACATAAACTCCCGCTTTTGTGTTTTAACAACAAAAACGAACTACCCCATTAAGGAGGATTTTATGGAAAGAAAATGGTTTAAGGAAATGTGCGTCTACCAAGTTTGGCCGCGTTCTTTCAAGGACGGAAACGGCGACGGCATAGGCGACCTAAAGGGCATATTCGACAAACTGGATTATATCAAGAGCCTCGGCTGCAACGCGATATGGTTTTCTCCAATGTATTGCTCCCCGCAGGCGGACTACGGCTACGATATCGCGGATTACCGCAACATCGCTCCCGAGTACGGCACGCTGGGCGATTTCAAAGAAGTGTTAAAAGGCGCACACGAAAGAGGAATAAAAGTCATTATGGATTTGGTTGTCAACCACACTTCCGACAAACACGAGTGGTTTCTTAAATCCGCCGCCGGCGATCCTAAATATAAGGATTATTACATATGGCGTCCGGGCAAGGGCAAGGATGGCAAAAAATTCCCCAACAACTGGATGGCGACTTTCCCCGGCGACGGTTGGACTTATAATAAGCAGCGCGGCGAATATTATCTGCACCTCTTTGCTGTGGAACAACCAGACCTTAACCACGACAATCCCGCGGTGAGAGAAGAAGTCAAGTCCATCATGCGTTTCTGGTTGGATATGGGCGTCGACGGCTTCAGAGAAGACGTCATAACCTACATCAGCAAAAAAGAAGGGCTGCCAAACGGATTCCCAATTCCCGTTATGCGCGGCTCCGAACACTATTCCGGCGGACCGAATCTGATTAAATATCTCAAAGAATACCGCGAAGTGCTAAAAGAATATGATGCTATGCAGGTTGGCGAAGCGCCGATGATGACACCTAAAAAAGCCCTCAAATATATAGCGGGCAAAGACAAAGTGCTTGATATGATGTTCGGTTTTCAACATATGGAAGCGGATTGCTTTATGACTTCTTATATCCGCCGTCCGTTCAATCTTGTCAAATTGAAAAAAGTTTACGACAACTGGCAGACAAAACTTTACGAGGCAGGTTGGAACACGAATTATATTGAAAATCACGACCAACCTCGCATAATTTCCCGCTACGGCAGCGAAAAATTGCGCTTTGAAAGCGGCAAGGCACTTTGCACAATGTACACATTCCTATCCGGCACGCAGTTTGTCTATCAGGGGCAGGAAATTGGCATGAGCAATCTGACGTTTGAAAAGTGGGAAGACTTTATCGACGTCGCAACGTTCTCAACAAAAAAGATTTTTGAGAAACTTAAGATTTTCTCCGACGAAAAAATCCTCAAAATGGCAAAATACGCCGCGCGCGACAACGCCCGCACTCCCGTTCAATGGAGCAACAGCAAAAACGCAGGATTTACAAGCGGCAAACCTTGGTATACCGTCAATCCAAACTATCCCGAAGTCAACGTTGAAGATCAACTAGACGATCCGAATTCTCAACTTAATTTCTACCGCAAAGCGATAGCTCTGCGCAAGGAATATTTTGCGGCGGCAATATACGGAAAGTTTGTTCTTCATCTTGAACACGACAAAAATCTGTTTGTTTACGACAAAATCGGCGAGGACGGCAGCAAACTTACCGTTGTTATCAACCTGTCCGAAAACACCTTAGACACGGCAACTATCAAGCCGTTTATAGAAGGCGGCATGAAGCAAATTTTAGCCAATTACGACGGCGAAATCGGCGCAACGCTAAAACCCTATGAAGCGAGGGTTTTTGCATCAAAATGACACAAAATCAATTTTGGGCGAACTAAAAAGTCGCCATGTCAGCAACGATTGTGAACTCTTGAATCAGTCGACATAAATATTAGACAAGAAAAGTAAATTTATTGACAAAACGGCGCGGCATAACCGCGCCGTTTTATTAAAATCCTTTCACAAACAAAGGTAAAAGAGTTACGACAATACCAAGCAAAAGAGTGTAGAGCGCAAATCCCATAAGAGATCTGCGCTTTATCATTTTCAAAAAGAAGCCGATGGATATATAGCCCGAAATGAAGGCACAAACAGTGCCTACGACAACGGGTGCGATTTGAGAAGTGTCAAAGCCGACGTCCGAAAAGATCACCTCTCCGCCTTCAAGCAGGGCAGAGCCGATAATAATCGGAATAGAGAGCAAAAAAGAGAAGTTTGCAGCCTCTTCTTTTCCCATTCCAAGCATGCTCATACAAGCTATTGTAGAACCACTGCGAGAGATGCCCGGCAACACGGCTATTCCTTGCATAATGCCTGTTAATATGCTAGTTTTGACATCAAGAAACCCCTCTTTTGCAAATAAACGCTTTTCTCCAAGGAAGAGTAAACAAGCGGTTAGAATGAATCCAAAGCCCAAAAGTTTGCCTGTCAAAAGGTCGGGCGCAAGCACCTTGAAAATGACTGCGATAAGCACGGTCGGAACGCAGGCAATGAAAATATAGGCGGTCTTTTTTTGTAGAGGGTTTTTCACAAGAGGTATCCATTCGCCTCTTAGTGCAATCAAAACAGAGAGCAAAGTGCCGACGTGTAAACATACGTTAAAAAAAAGACTTTCTTCGCCCACACCCAGTTTCTCCAAAAGAAAAAGATGCCCCGAAGATGATATGGGCAAAAATTCACTTGCGCCTTGCACGATTCCAAGGACAACGGCTTCCCAAATTTTCATTTTCCCTTTACTAATCCTCCAATTTCGTTTATACTGAAATATTGTACTGATGTGAGCGCGCAGATATGAACGCGCACGCGTTTTGACGCAGTTTAGAGGTGTATATGAAACTGGGAGTTGTAGGATTGCCCAACGTCGGCAAAAGCACGCTTTTCAATGCCATAACAAAGGCGGGAGCGGCTGCGGCGAATTATCCTTTTTGCACAATAGAGCCAAATATTGGCGTAGTAGCCGTGCCGGACGAGAGGCTCAACAAACTAGCCGCACTTTACGATAGCAAAAAAATCACCCCCACGACTCTAGAATTTGTGGATATAGCAGGTCTTGTCCGTGGCGCAAGCAAGGGCGAAGGGCTGGGTAATAAATTTCTTTCTCATATAAGAGAAGTTGACGCAATCGTACATGTTGTCAGATGTTTTGACGATGAAAATATCACCCACGTTGACGGCAAAATCGACCCTTTGCGCGATATAGAAACCATAAATTTGGAACTTATCTTTTCGGATATGGAAGCCATTGAGAGGCGAGTCGGAAAGGCGCAGGTTATGCTCAAAGCCGACAAAAAGTTTGCGGAAGATTTTGAAAGACTTACCAAAATGAACGCCTGGCTTGAAAGCGGCAAACCGCTTAGAACCCTGCCTATGGACGACGATTTCAAAGCCTTTGTTGAAGAACAGTTTCTTTTGACATCCAAACCCGTAATTTACGTTGCAAATGTGGACGAAAGCGGAATAAATGGCAATAATTATACCTCACTTGTACAAAACGCGTCCGCCGAAGAGGGTGCGGGTTGCATAATCTTGTGTGCAAAACTCGAAGAAGATTTATCCGCTCTCGATGACGATGAAAGAGCAATGTTTATGGAAGAATACGGTCTCAACATCAGCGGTCTTGATAAACTTGTGGCAGCATCGTATGAACTTTTGGGGCTTATTAGTTATCTCACCGCAGGCGAAAAAGAAACTCGCGCCTGGACCATAGTAAAAGGCACAAAAGCTCCTCAAGCGGCAGGAAAAATTCACTCCGATTTTGAAAAGGGATTTATACGCGCCGAGATAGTTGACTGCAAAACCCTTCTTGAGTGCGGCTCTTTCAATGCCGCCAAGGAAAAGGGTAAAGTCCGCAGTGAAGGAAAGGACTACGTGATGCAAGACAATGATGTTGTTTTGTTCCGCTTCAACGTTTAGTAAATTGCGCCATGTGCGCCCTTTTGCGTGATACTCAAGAACGCTTTGTCGCCATGCAATAAATGTGCGACGGGCGGCTCGGAACCTTGCGTGTCACACAAAATCATCACAAATGTCGCAATTTAATTAACAGTTGCGTGTATAAGGCTTCTTCATACAACTGTTGATGGGCAATGAGAGAACAATCCGTTTAACTGTGTGCATACAGGGATTTTGCGCTTCGCTCCGCTGGGCGCACTGCATAAAAACGAATGAATGGAGTGCGATACAAAAATGCGGATTTAGGTGCAAAACGCAAGAAAGCGGAAAATAAAAAATAAAAAACAAAACGGTAGAAATTATAGATTGCAAAAAGGAAAAGTTATGCTTTTTGATACAGAACTGGCAAAATTGCTTTCAGGAGATGGGTTTAGCGAAGATGACGTGCTTGCCGCACTGGAAACCCCAAAAGACGGCAAAATGGGCGACGTTTGTTTGCCTTGTTTCAAATTTGCGAAGAGCTTAAGAAAAGCGCCTCCGCAGATAGCCACCGCACTGTCACAAAAGTTAAAAGATGCAAAATTCATTGAGCGGTATGAGGTTGTCGGAGGATACCTAAATATCTTTTTCGACCGTGGCATAGTTGCTGAAAAACTATTTAACGCAAAAGAAAAAATGGCCTCTTCTTTATCTATGGCAGATAGCGGGGGATATATAGTCAGTTCAAACGAGGGCGCAGGTAAGACAATTTGCATTGATTACAGTTCCGTCAACATTGCAAAGCCCTTCCATATCGGGCACCTGTCCACAACCGTTATCGGCGGCGCGCTTTACCGCATATTCAAATATTTGGGTTACAACGTAATCGGCATAAACCATTTGGGAGATTGGGGTACGCAGTTCGGCAAACTCATTGTAGCCACCAAAATGTGGTCTTCTCTTGATGAAATTGCCGGTAAAGACGAATACTTTTTGAACGGTTTGTATGTTAGATATCACAAAGAAGCCGCTGAAAATCCTGCGCTTGACGACGATGCACGCGCTTACTTCAAACGCATAGAAGACGGTGACAAAGGGGCAAGTGAATATTTTGAAGTATTCAAAGCAATCACGATGCGCGCCGTGGAAAAAGTTTATAGGCGTTTGAAAATTCGCTTTGACAGTTATGCAGGCGAGAGTTTTTACAACGATAAAATGCAGCCCTGTCTTGATATGCTGTTAGACAAAGGACTGCTTGTTGAAAGCGAGGGCGCAAAGGTTGTAAATCTGGACGATTTCGGTATGCCGCCTTGTCTTTTGGTTAAGGCCGACGGAGCAACCCTTTATGCCACACGCGACATTGCCGCAGCCTATTACAGAGAAAAGGCATACAATTTTTACAAGTGCCTTTACGTTGTGGCATATCAGCAGAATCTGCATTTCAAACAGCTGTTTAAGGTGCTTGAACTTATGGATTTTGCAAAAGCGGCAGATATGGAGCATATCGCTTTCGGCATGGTAAGCCTGGAAGACGGCGCCATGTCCACAAGGGAAGGACACGTTGTTTGGCTTAAAGATGTTCTTGATAAAGCCGTGCAAAAAGCCGCCGATATAATCGAAGAGAAAAACCCTTCAATCACAAACAAAGCGAGCATAGCAGAGAGCGTCGGCGTGGGTGCAGTGGTGTTTTCCGCACTGTTTAACAACCGCATAAAAGATATAGTTTTCTCGTTTGACAAAGTGCTGAATTTCGACGGCGAAACCGCGCCTTATGTGCAGTACACTTACGCACGCTGCCGCAGTGCACTAAAAAAAGGCGGGGAATACGATATTTCGGTTGCAGACAAAAGCGCTATTTTGGACGACGAAGGGTATGACGTAATTAAAAGCGTTCTGACCTTTGACGACGACGTGCGGCTTGGTGCGAAGTTAAGAGAGCCTTGCGTTGTTACCCGTCACATAGTCGATTTGGCGGAAAAGTTTAACCGCTATTATATCGATCATCGCATAGTTGTGGAAGAAGACGGTATAAGATACGCTCGACTTGCGCTTTCGGACGCTGTTTCGCAGACTCTTAAAACGGGTTTGAATCTGCTTGGAATAGACGCACCCGAAGAAATGTAAAAATATTTTTCAAAAAAACGATTATTTGCGCCGATTGTACAAAAACCAAACAAACGGCAGTAATCTTGAGGTTAAGTTGTGCATAGGGGTTGCTCTATACCCAATATAAGCCGATTATAGCACGGCGCAGTTAAAAATCAGTTGACATCGCGCGCACGATTTAATTATAATGTGCAAGCATTTATTAAGACCTATAAATAGGCTGAAGATGACAATAATTCCTTAGTACGGAGGCAATAAAAACTATGAAACAAACATTCCAACCCAAGAAAAGACAGAGAAGCAAAGTCCACGGATTCCGCGAGAGAATGAAGTCCACCGGCGGCAGAAAAGTGTTGAAACGCCGTCGCGCAAGAGGCAGAAAGGCTCTCACTGCCTAAGTTATGAAAAAGCAGTACAGGTTGAAAAAGCGCGCTTCTTTCAATTACGTTTACAAAAAGGGAGAGAAAGCCGCTTCTAGGCACCTGCTAGTGCTGTACGCTAAATCCCGTGAGGGATTGAAACTCGGCATTTCCGTCACAAAAAAAGTGGGGAACGCCGTAACAAGAAACAGAGTCAAAAGACTGATACGCGAAGCGTTGAACCTTCTAATAGGGCATATCAACGCAAACTATATGTACGTAATTGCCGTCCGTCCGTCTATCGTGGAGCTGAGTTTTTCAGAAGTCTTAGTAGAAGTGGAAAAGGCTTTTTCAAGAGCGGGTAAACTACAATGAAAAAATTGTGTTATGCCGCTTTAAAATGGTACAAACGGTTTTTAAGCCCTTATATCGGACGCAGTTGTCGTTTTACGCCGACTTGCTCGATGTACTGCTTTGACGCTATAGAGCGCTACGGAGTTATGATCGGTTGCCTGATGGGCGGCTGGCGCATTCTCCGTTGCAACCCCTTCTCAAAAGGCGGTTTTGATCCTGTCCCCGAAAATTACAGAGGAAACGCAAAATGGCTCGTTTAGACTACGCTCGCAAAAAGAAAATACTGATTTATTCGGTTGCGATTATCATCGCAATTTGTTGTATCGTATTTTCCGCTTGCAACAACGACACCGGAACTTATGACGTTTCGGACAAAAACAGCGACCTTGAAGTCACGCATTTTATTGCAAAGTTCATGGTTTTGCTCAACGACGGAATCGGAAACTTCGGCTGGACGGTTATTGCGTTCACCGTAATTTTGAAACTTATCCTTTCTCCTCTTGACATCTGGCAAAAAGTTATCGCACGCAAAAACTCCAAGGCAATGGAGCGTATGAAGCCACAACTTGAAGCGTTGCAGGCAAAGTACGGCGACGACAAACAGCGTTATCAGCAAGAACAGATGGCTCTTTACAAAAAAGAAAAATATTCTATGCTCGGTTCGTGTCTGCCTACGATTGTCACGCTTGTTGTGTTCTTCATAATTTTCGCCGGCTTCCGTCAAATGGTTGGTTATCAGTTTGCAAGCGATTATCAAAAATGCTACACAACATACGATACTGCCATGACGGCACAACTCGGCGACGAATGGGAAGTGTCGGCTCAAGACGCGGCGGAATATTCAGAGGCAAAAGAAATTGCTCAGCAAGAAGTTTATGACTTTTATTATTCCGACGACCAAATCCAAATGCGCGAGTTTTTGTGGATTAAAAACGTTTTCGCCCCCGACAGTTGGAAAACCGCGGTGCCCGATTACGTCACCGTGACAGGACAATCCGGCTTTGCCACTTCCAAAATGGAAGGCGTTATGAAAAATGAATACGAAGACGTTATGGGCAAAGTTCTAAACACCGGCGGCTGGGGCAAAGACGGCAAATGGAACGGGTGGCTATTACTCCCCGTACTTTCGATTTTGCTAAGTCTTGTATCACAAAAAATGCTTACAAAAGCGCAGGGCACTCCTCCTCCGTCCGCAAACGGAAAGGCGGCGGACAGCATGCAGGCCAATATGAAGATGATGCAGTATACGATGCCGATTATGATCGGTGTCTTTTCACTGTTCTATTCGGGCGCGTTTGCGCTATATATGTTCGTCAGTTCGCTTGTGTCGGTCGTCTTCCAATTGGGGTTTAATCTTGTGGGCAAATTGGTGGATGTAGCGCAGGCAAAAAAAGGAATTTAACGCTTTCCATATAGGAGAAAATATGAAAAAGATTACAGAGGCAAAGGCTTCGACGGTTGACCTTGCAGTAGAAGACGCCCTTAAGCAGTTGGGCACCACACGTGACAAAGTGCAGGTGGACATCTTGTCCAAGGGAGGGCTTTTTTCAAAAGCTGAAGTGCGTGTCACCGTGGTAGACGACGCGGCGGATGCGGCGGAAGAACTTGCAAACGGCATCCTTGAGCGCATGGGATTAAAATGCAGAGGAACCGTCAAAGAAATAGACGGAATTTTGTATGTCGAAATCAAAGGCGAGGACAGCGGCACTGCAATCGGATACCGCGGAGAGGCATTGGACGCGCTCCAATATCTGCTTTTGACATATCTCAATCAAGAAAAGTTCGACTTTAAAAAGGTCGTTGTCGACAGTGAAAACTACCGCGAAAAGCGCAAAGAAACTCTTACGACGCTGGCACTGCATCTTGCTGAAAAAGCGCAACGCACTTGCCGCAAGGTTTCATTGGAGCCGATGAATCCTTTTGAAAGGCGCATAATACACAGCGCTCTCGCCGACAGTGAAATCGCAACCACAGAAAGCGAAGGCGAAGATTTTGACCGCCACGTTGTAATAATCCCCAAAGGGGTTGAAATAAGAGAAGACAGAGCACCTCGTGACGATAGACGTCGTGACGACAGAAGTCGTGGCGATAGAGAACGCAGCGGACGCCGCGACGACAGACGCCGTGACGATAAAGAACGCAGCGGACACCGCGACGACAGGCGCCGCGACGAGAAAAACTATAACGGAGAAAGACACAACACCGCACGTGTGCCTAGAGCCGATATAGACGAAGTTCCGGACGGAACTGTACATCGCGGATACTTCACGGGCGAGGGTATGGAAGACGACGGCTTTATAAAGCCCGCAGCCAAAACCGGTCCGCCCAAATTTAAAAGTTTCGGCGGTAACAAACCAAGGTAATGAGTCATACGATTTTTGCTATATCCACTCCTGTGGGAATTGGCGGCATAGGCATTATTCGCGTGTCGGGTGACGATGCGCTGAAAGCGGCCTCTGCCGTTTTTTGCGTTAAAGGGGTAGCAGAACTTGCAAAAACTTTGACCCAAAATCCTCTAAAACTGCATTTCGGCACTATTAACGGCATCGGTTTTAAGGACAAGGGTTACGTTGTCTATTTCCCCGCGGGCAAGTCATTTACGGGTGAAGACACCATCGAGTTTTATCTGCACGGCGGTGTGAGGATTATGCAGGGAACGCTTAAAACTCTTTCAGAAAAAGGATTGTATCCTGCCGAAGCGGGGGAGTTTACAAAAAGAGCGTATCTCAACGGAAGAATGTCGCTTTCCGATGCGGAAGGCATCGCGGACATGATAAACGCCCAAAGTGCGTCGGCACTCCGTGCAGCATTTAGACTTATGCAGGGCGGATTGTCCGGCAAGTGCGAAGATTTGTCCGAAAGGCTTTTGACGGTTATATCCACACTTGAAGCTTCGCTTGACTATCCCGATGAAATGGAAGACGAGATTATGCCGTCGATAAACGGCATTGTGCCCGACGTTATCGCCGACATAGATAAATTGCTCTCCACGGTTTTGGCGGGCAGACTTGCCAAATATGGTGTCAACGTGGCTATTGTTGGCGCGCCTAACGCGGGTAAATCCTCTCTTATGAACGCTCTGCTGAATGAAGACCGCTCCATAGTAACGGAAATCGCCGGAACGACGAGGGATACTGTAACAGGCAGCCTTGAATGTGACGGAGTGGAGATAAACCTCACCGATACGGCAGGCTTGCGCGAAAGCGAAGACGTTGTGGAAAGCGCGGGGATACGAAGAGCCTTAAAAGCCTTAAAAGGCGCGGACATAGTATTGTACGTTGTGGACACAACGACAAAATCCGAAAACGAGCAAAGCAAAATCGAAGAACTTGCAAGCGAGAACGCGACTGTGATAACCGTATACAACAAGTGTGATATAAGCGGTTATAAAACCGATGAAAAAAATGCTTATGCAATCTCTGCTTTGAGCGGTGAAGGCGTTCAAAATCTGCTGAAGAGAATAGCGGCAGAATGCAATTTATCCGTCACGGCAGACGAAGATATTATTACGTCAGAAAGGCACGTATCGGCACTTAAAGAAGCGAAATCATCGCTTGAAAGCGCGATTGTAAAAAATGAGGCAACAATCGATTGCGTGCTTATAGATCTTAGAGATGCCTACGACTCGCTTGGGAAAATAACCGGCAGAACGGCGACTGAAGACATTGTAAATTCTATTTTTACAAAGTTTTGCGTCGGAAAATAATCAGGGAATAAATTTGGAAAATACATTGGATTTTGACATTGTGGTAATCGGAAGCGGTCACGCCGGAGCGGAAGCTGCTCTTGCATCGGCAAGGCTAAATAAACGCACGCTTGTGACGTGCACGGATTTTGGCACGGTTTCTATGATGCCATGCAATCCATCAATCGGCGGCACCGCAAAAGGCCATCTCGTAAGAGAAATAGACGCATTAGGCGGAGAAATGGCATTGGCGGCAGACCGTACATTGTTGCAGATAAAGATGCTCAATCTTGCCAAAGGTCCGGCGGTGTTTTCTCTGCGCGGACAGCAGGACAAATTGAAGTATCACCAACTTATGCTTGAGGTTTTGAAGAGCACACCCAATCTTACGGTGTTAGAAGGTGAGGCGGCAGAACTCAAAGTTGAAAACGGAAAAGCGTGCGGCGTTAAATTTGCAAACGGAACCGAATTAAGTTGCGGAGCTGTGATTCTTGCCACCGGTGTTTATCTGAACGGCAGAGTAATTATCGGCGAATACGTCAAATCAAGCGGCCCAAGCGGTCATACTCCCGCCACGCACCTTACCGACAGCCTTATAAATTTAGGAATCCCCATGCGCCGTTTCAAGACCGGAACGCCCGCACGCATCTACCGTGACAGTATTGATTTTGAAGAAACGGAAATCCAGCACGGAGATAACTTGGAAAGATTTTCCTTTTTATCGCCTTTTACCACTTTTGAAGAGGAGCCGTGCTATCTCACTTATACAAACGAAGAAACTCACCGCATAATACGCGAAAATATCGGCAGAAGTCCACTGTATAACGGAAGCATACACGGCATAGGTCCACGCTACTGTCCCTCTATTGAAGACAAAGTGATGCGCTTTAAAGATAAATTGCGTCATCAAATTTTTATTGAGCCCGAGGGTGCCGGCAGCGACGAAATGTACATTCAGGGTATGTCCAGTTCTCTGCCGCACGATGTGCAAGAAAAAATGTACAGAACGCTTCCGGGACTTAGAAATTGCCGTTTTGCAAAATACGCTTACGCCATCGAATATGACTGTCTGGATACTTTGTGCTTAAAACCCTCTTTGGAAAATAAATCCATAAACAATTTGTTCTCTGCAGGGCAGATAAACGGCAGCAGCGGCTATGAAGAGGCGGCGGCGCAGGGCCTAATGGCAGGCATTAATGCCGTGCAAAAACTGGACGGAAAACCACCTTTTATTTTGCATCGCGATGAAGCGTATATCGGCGTGCTTATTGACGATCTCGTGACAAAGGGCACCAATGAGCCGTACAGAATGATGACCGCGCGCGCCGAACACCGCATTAAACTAAGACAAGACAATGCGGATTTGCGCCTGACACAAAAGGGTTACGATTTAGGTCTTGCCACAAAAGAGCGTCTTGACACGATGCTGAAAAAGAAAGCAGAGATAGAAAAGATATTGGAGTTTTCCACCCATACGCCAAACCGCGCCGACGTTGAAAGACTGCTATCAAAACATGATGAGGCAATGACTGCAAAAACGCCCACTATCGGTGATTTGGCGCGTCGGCCCAATATTGACGCGGAAGAATTAAAGGTATTCTTGCCCTTTGGTTGTTCCCAAAGTGCGCTTTCGGCGGCGGTTGTGCAGTTAAAATACGAAGGATATCTCCAAAAACAGGAAAGCGCAGTAAAAGAGCAACGGCGTTTAGAAAACCGCGCACTGCCCGAGGATATAGATTATTCTTCAATCAAGGCACTACGCATCGAAGCCCGTCAAAAACTTGACAAAGTCCGTCCTTTGAACCTCGGTCAAGCCTCGCGCATATCGGGGGTATCGCCCGCCGATATTGCAGTTTTGATTGTATATTTGCAAAAACACGGAAAATAAAATGCGCAACAGTTATGTATTCAAGCGTTTCTGATAAAGATGCTTTATTTTTCGCTATTTTAATGCAAATAGTTTTTCTTTTAAAAAACTTTTTTCGATTGCAAAATAACCCTTGTATAACAATAAAAATTACGTTTTTGTATATATTCTTACCATATAAATCCGAAACTTCAGTTAGAGCATAACGCAAAAATTTTGAAGAATATAAAGCAAAACGCGCCGTCTCCAAGAAGCAGCGCGTTTCACTTATGATAAGGGGGAAAATTATGAGCGTTTTTTGTAATCTCATTGATTACATTTGCATATTAACATGATAAGTAAAATCTGTCAATAGGTTTTGTTAACTTTTTTTGACAAATCTCTTGACAATATATTATTTTATATATATAATAAAAAAGAGTGTTCAATCAAACACTCTTTTTAGTTTCGT
>CAYIYN010000009.1:22753-29160 GCA_964367645.1 uncultured Bacteroidaceae bacterium | reverse complement strand
GCAGGCATAGGCACACCTAGTCGCGAAGCGGTGCCGTTATGCCAAGCGGCATAATGAGGCGACGATACTTAATGTGCGAGAGCCGAGTGTGTCCCCGCCGTAAGGCTCGCGTGGGTCCCTTTAGGGGGAACGCGATTGGGGAAACACCTGAGGAAAGGGGGAAACTTCAAGACACTAGGAAAGAGGGGGTATCTAAGATAAAAAGAATGAATCGTCACTCACTAATAGTGAGAGCGTGCACGTGAAAGTTTTTCCAGTGGCGACTCTTCGGCTTTGCTCATAGTGACAATCTAATGCCGTGTAAAACGCCGATATTTGGATGTCAAACAAGGAAACAAAAATCCCCCGAACAGGAGCGTACTTTGTCGTACGTGACTGTTTAGGGGATTTGCAGTTGACGCAGTTTCACGCCAAATAGCGAGTTTTAAAAGAGGTTGTAACCAGCCTCAAAACAAGCCTGATTGGAAGAAATAAATTGAGGTTTTGCGGCAAAAACTTTGGCGATTGTGTTCAACATTACTTCTTTGTCAAACACGTCGGAAAGTTTTATATACGCACCGAGCACAACGAGGTTTGAGGCCTTGTCGTTGCCGACTTCGTGCGCGACTTTGTTTGCGTCCACATAGTAAGCCTTGACGTCAGGATTGGCGCATTTGTCCGAGATAAGCGAACTGTTGATAAGCACAATGCCGCCTTTTTTGACCGACATTTGGAACTTGTCCAAAGAGGGCTTATTCATTGCGATAAGGCAGTCGGGAGTGGCGATAATCGGAGATGCGACGGGCTTTTTGGCATCGATAACGACTGAGCAGTTTGCCGTGCCTCCTCTCATTTCGGGGCCGTAACTGGGCAGCCAGGTTGCGTATTGATTTTCATACAATGCGGCGTAGGCAAGCATTTGTCCAAGTGACAAAACGCCTTGTCCGCCGAATCCTGCAACTATGATTTTTTCCATACTAAATCTCCTTGAACACGCCCAAAGGATATTGAGCGGTCATCTCGTTTTTGACATAGTCGAGAGCCTTTTCGGAGCTGAGATGCCAGTTCGTGGGGCAAGTCGAAAGCAATTCCACAAAGGAGAATCCTTTGCCTTCCATCTGGTTTTTGAACGCCTGAACGATAGCCTTTTTCGCTTTTTTGATATTTGGCACGTCGGCAAGCGAACAACGGGCGATATAACTCGGACCGTCCAGCGTTGCAAGCATTTCGCTGACTCTGATTGGATTTCCGTTGACTTTGGGATCACGGCCTCCAACACACGTTGTGGCTTTTTGACCAATGAGCGTGGTAGGCGCCATTTGACCGCCGGTCATTCCGTAAATCGCGTTGTTGATAAAGATAACGGTTATGTTCATTCCGCGTGTTGCGGTGTGAATGATTTCCGCCATGCCGATAGAAGCCAAATCTCCGTCGCCTTGATAGGCAAAGACGATGTTGTCGGGGTTTGTGAGTTTGATACCGGTTGCCACCGCCGGCGCTCTGCCGTGAGAGGCTTCTTGCATGTCGCAGTTGAAATATTTGTATGCAAAAACCGCGCATCCAACGGGTGCGACGCCCACGCATTTGCCTTTAAGTCCCAGTTCGTCCAGCGCTTCCGCAACCAAACGATGCGCTATGCCATGGGTGCACCCGGGGCAATAGTGCAAAGGAGTATCCGTCAGCATTGACGTTTTTTCAAATACGATACTCATATTATTTGACCTCCTTTTTGACAAATTCAACGATATCTTCGGGAGTCATTACGTTGCCGCCGCTTCTTCCGAAAAATTTGACGGGCTTTTTGCCCTCAACATACAGTTTGACGTCTTCGACGTACTGCCCCATTGACAGTTCAACCGCCACGATTTCTTTGACTTTTTCGTCGTTTGCGACTTTCTTTATGGTGTCAATCGGGAAAGGATACAGCGTGATAGGACGGATAAGTCCTGCTTTGACTCCGTTTTCGCGCAAGATATCAATTGCGCTCTTTGCGATACGCGCGACAGTGCCGTATGCGGTCAAAATGATTTCGGCGTCGGCAGTCAAATATTCTTCGACCATCGTTTCGTTTTTGCACATCTCGTCGTACACCTTTTGCAGTTTGTGATTCATTTCTTCAAGCACGTCGGGCTCTATGTAGAGTGAATTGACAATGCGGCGTTTTTCACCGTAACCGGTTCCGTAGGTCGCCCATTCTTTTTTGGGGAAAGTGGCAGGATCGCGCATTTCGGGAAGTGTGACCGCTTCCATAATTTGTCCAAGCATGCCGTCGCCGAGTATCATAACCGGCAGGCGGTATTTATCCGCTTTGTCAAAAGCCGTGTAGAGCAAATCGACGCATTCTTGCACCGAATTTGGCCCGTAGACAAGCATCTTATAGTCGCCGTGTCCGCCGCCTTTTACAGATTGGAAATAGTCGCCTTGAGAAGGTTGAATTCCGCCTAGACCGGGTCCCGAGCGCACCATATTGATGATAACGCAAGGCAGTTCCGCGCCGCAGATATAGGATATACCCTCTTGTTTTAGCGAAATGCCGGGGCTTGACGAAGACGTCATTGCGCGGCCGCCTGCGCCAGCCGAACCGTACACCATATTGATTGCCGCAATTTCACTTTCGGCTTGGATAAAGTGTCCTCCGACCTGCGGCAAACGCCAGCTCATATATTCGGGGATTTCGTTTTGGGGGGTGATAGGATAACCGGCATAAAAGCGGCAGCCACCGCGTATTGCGGCTTCTGCGATTGCCTCGTTGCCTTTCATAAGTTTGCGTTCAGCCATAGTTATTTCTCCACCTTGATTGCACAGTCGGGGCACATCGTGGCACAAAAAGCGCAACCGATGCACGCAGACGGATCGAGTTCCGTAACCACAAAATAACCTTGTGCGTTACTCTCGGTTTTAGACACGGCAAGAATATGTTTGGGACAGGCGGTAACACACAGTCCGCAACCCTTGCAAGTTTCTTTAAAAATTGTCAGTTTTGCCATATTTCACCTCATTAAAATACTTTAGTGCACCAAAGTCTCTTGATGCACTAAACGGTGTTGCTATTGGATTTGCATCAAAACCTATTCGTCGCTGCCGGCGATAATCTTGTTGAATTGCTCTAGTAGTAGTGCAAATTGCGCATCTTCTGCTGAATTGTCTGCTGCAGCAGGAGCGGGTGCGGGTGCCGGAGCAGGCGCGGGAGCAGGTGCCGCAACAGGTGCGGGTGCCGCTTTCTTTACAGCCGCTTTCTTGATAACTTCGGGTGCCGCGACTTTCTTATAGCCGCTCTCAAGCACTTTGGATATTGTTGCAGTTGAATCCAAAGTTATGACTTTGTTGCATAGAGCACTGTTTTTATCAGGCTCAACAACGCCTGCCACAACGTCTTTTCCGTATGCTTTTAGGTATGCAATGAGCGGAGTGATATCTCCGTTTCCATAGATAAGGAAAAATCCGTCGATGTTGGGGAATTGTGCCAAACGGCTTGCGTCGATAACTTGACGAAGGTCAAGTTTGCCCTTTCTCTTTCTGGGAAGAGCGCTTAAAGCGTCATAACCGTTTTCCTGAATGAATTCGCCGTAATCCTTAGTGCGTTTTGCGGAATATCCGTAGAACTTGCATCCTGCAATTTCGCCTATGCGTGACAACTCCTCAAGAGCTGCTGCAAAAGCGCTGAAAGGCACTCTCACACTTTCAATGTCGGCAAGAACTACGTACTTTTTCATTGATGCCATAATCTTCTCCTTGTGTTGCGGAAAACCGCATAGTTATGGTTTATTTTATTGTTCTTATTTATCTTATTATAACAGAACGCTTTTGTCCATACTTTTTTTCTTCTCTACCGAAATAATAGAGCCATTGTTGGACGAATCCGGAATAATTTCCGTATTTTTCTACAAGCAGTTCTGACAACTTGCCGGCATCGACTTTTGGATACTCATTTGAAAATATCTTCAGTATCCAAGTGTCCACGGGGAACACATCATATCGCGCGTATCCAAAAAGCAATATACAGTCTGCGACTTTTCTCCCAACGCCGTGCAGTTTTATGAGTTCTTTTCGCAAATCGTCGGTTTTCAGTGTTTCCCAACCCGACGTTTCGGTTTCAAGCAGAGCTTTTGCCGTTTTTACAAGATATTCGGCACGGTATCCTGCACCGACAGAGTAAAAAAACTCCTGCCCCGCACAACTTATGGCCTCGACAGTCGGAAATGCATGGTAGCCTCCCTTGTCTTCACCCAACTCATCACAAACACGCTTGATGATTGATTTTATGCGCGGTATATTGTTGTTTTGAGAAATGAGGAAAGAAAAGATTGTTTCAAAGGGGTTTTGTTTTAGCAAATGGATGCCCTTTCCAAACTCGATTGCCGACGAAATCAAGCCTTTATCCTGTGTTTTCAACTGTATTATATCATAATTAGTATCAAAATCAAGGTAATTTTGAAAATATATTGCGTCTGTGCAATCAAAATAATATGCACCGTTTTTTTCTTCAATAAACGCACGTTCTCCCCAAGCGTATAGCAGCCACTTGTCCTTTTCGATTTCTTTATAGCGAAAAACCTGCCCGCTGTCGAGGGTTTGTCTTAAATCAAATGTGGGAGTCTTTTCAATTATCAATTCCATCTGAAAATTTTTTATTCACTTTTCAGCAATAAAAAACCGCAGACCAAAACGTAGCTGGTACGTGGGTTGCGGTTTAATTTCTAACGCAGTTTGGCATAAAGAATTGTCACTTGGTTTGCCTATTCGGAATAAACCGAAACCTGCTTGCTATCTTTTCCTTTACGCTCGAATTTCACGACTCCGTCAACAAGAGCAAACAGCGTGTCGTCTTTGCCGATACCAACGTTGTTACCGGGATGGAACTTTGTTCCTCTTTGACGCACGAGTATATTGCCTGCGAGAACGAATTGACCGTCTGCGCGCTTTGGACCGAGTCTTTTTGCTGCGCTCTCACGACCGTTGTCAGATGAGCCGCCGCCTTTTTTATGAGCGAATAATTGAATGTTGATAAACATATTATTCTACCTCCAAAGTAATGTAGTCCGAAAATTGTTCATAGAGGTCGGACGCCCCTAGGTACGCTGTTTTCAAAATCACGTCGGCATCGTGCGCCTGTGATTGAGTGATTTTGTCGGGCAAAGAGGCTTTGAGATACCCTTTTTCTTCGTCGGTTTCGTATGCTACTGCGATTCCGACAATTTGCATAAGCCCAAGTACTGCCGTCTGTATGACGCTTGACAGAGCCGCGCAAACGATATCCATGCCCTCTACGGAATAATCGGTGTGTCCGATACATTCCACCGCAACAAATTTATCGCCTTTTTTTGAAAACTTTACTTGCGTCATGATTTAATTAACCTTCGATTGAAGTTATCTTCAGTTCTGTATAGGGCTGACGATGACCTTGACGCTTCCTAATCTGCTTCTTGGCTTTGTAGTGAACGACGAGTATTTTGGGGAACTTGTCCTGTCTTGAAACAGTTGCTTCGACTTTGCTCTTCGCACAGTCTGCGCCTGCCTTGACTTTTCCTGCGTCGTCGACGAACATCAGCACTTTAAGTTGGACTTTGGCGCCGACCTCGGCATCGATTTTCTCGACCTTGACCAGCATTTCCTTTTCAACCTTGTACTGTTTGCCGCCACATTCTACGATTGCATACATTGTTTTACCTCCTCTAACCAGTCTCGCCGTCGCGGTCGTCCCAAAGGACAGTTGCACCGTTTCCGAGCGGCTCGACGATTAATGTAACAAATTTACAAATTTCTGTCAAACGTTTTGACTATTTTAACTAATAATATATACAGATAAAACTGCGCGCAAAAAAGGTGTGTCTGAAAGATGAAAAGAAACACGCGCAAAAACGCACTTTCAAGAACACGATTGTTCCGCAGATGCAAAACGCTCTTTATGCCTAGTTGAATTTCGTCAAACCACCGAAAATGTTTGACACTTTACCGCCTATGATATAAAATACAAACGCTGTCCTGCGTGGGTGGCGAAATTGGCAGACGCGCTAGATTCAGGTTCTAGTGAGCATTGCGCTCATGTGGGTTCAAGTCCCGTCCCGCGCACCAAACAAGAATAATACGAACCCAGAGAAATTTGAGTTCGTATTTTTTTATTTGAAATACTCTAACGAGCGATCAAATTTGGGTTCGTATTATTTATTTTATCTGCTCAAATCTATCGGACAGGGACTTGAACGCCGCGTAAAGAAAAAGGCAGTCACCTGCCTTTTTTAGCGGCCGGCGTGATAGCGTAGACCTACCCTCATTGTGCAAGCATTATGTCACCCTGTGTTGTGTGTGTCCATCGGCATAGGTCAAGCGGAGCAAATCCCGTCCCGCGCACCAAACAAGAATAATACGAACCCGAAGAAATTTGAGTTCGTATTTTTTTATTTGAAATACTCTAACGAGCGATCAAATTT